>NZ_JBEXPR010000009.1:0-276301 GCF_040612135.1 Streptomyces sp. NPDC006458
CTTCCGCAACGCCGAGAACCAGCGGCTCCGAACACGCTGCGTCACCACCCGCCGAGCCCGCGGACACCTCCGCACCGCTCAACTTTGAAGACCCGGCAAGGCGCCGAAGCTCATCAAGCTGCCAAACGGCCAGATCCGTTGCCGTCGCAGCGACTTGGACGCGTGGTGGACCAAGCACGAGATCTCAGCCTGACCACTGACCGACCCGATGGGGCCCTGCCATGCGGCAGGGCCCCATCCCCGTGAGGAGAGCAATGCACAGCTACGACGTGCGCATTTGGAGCGTCCGGAAGCGTCCGAGCAAGGCCGCCCCGTTCCAACTCCGCTGGCAAGTCGACGGGACGGAGCATCAGGAGAGGTTCACCACCAAGACGCTTGCCGACGCCCGCCGCGCGGAACTCCTGACCGCGACGCGCAAGGGCGAGCCGTTCGACACCGAGACGGGTCTACCAGTCTCGGAGGTACGCGAGCGGAACCGCACGAACTGGTACGCGCATGCCCGCTCGCACGCCGCGCGAAAGTGGCCGACCGCTGCGGCGAAGCACCGCGCGAGCATCGCGGAGAGCCTGACCATCGCCACGATGGCACTGTGCCCCGACGGGAAGGGACGTCCCGCGGACGACCTCTTGCGCCGGGCGCTCTACCGGTGGGGATTCAACGCCGGACGCCATGACCAGGAGCCGCCGGAAGCGGAGTCCAAGGCGTTGGCGTGGGTGGCACACAACGCGCCGGCCGTGGTCGACCTGGACAGCGCGAAGCGAGTGCGTACGGTGCTGGAGGCCCTAGCCAAGCGCAAGGACGCCAAGGCCGCCGCAGCCAACACGTTCCGGCGTCGCCGCGCGGTGCTGAGCAACTGCCTTCGACTCGCCGTGGAGCAGGAGCTGTTGCCCGGCAACCCGCTCCACCGAGTGCACTGGGAGACCCCCAAGGCAGTGGAGGAGCTGGACGTACGCAGCGTCGCCACACCGGCACAGGCGCGTGCGCTACTGGACGCGGTCCGCGCGCAAGGACCGCGCGGCGCCCACCTGGTCGGCTTCTACGCATGCATCTACTACGCCGCGATGCGACCGGAGGAGGTGTCCATGCTGAGCGCTGAGCACTGCGAACTCCCCGCCGAGGGTTGGGGACGGCTCATGCTCGCGGGCGCACGGCCGCAGGTGGGGTCCGCCTGGACCGACGACGGCAAGCCGTACGAGGAGAGGCAGCTCAAGCACCGGGCCCGTCGCGCGGTCCGTCCGGTGCCCATTCCGCCGGTCCTGGTCGCCATCCTGCGGGCTCACCTCGAAGCGTTCGGCACCCCGGCCGAGGGGCAACTGTTCAGCGCTGTGCGGGGCGGGCCAGTCCGATCACAGGAGTACGGCGCCGTGTGGAAGGAAGCGCGAAAGAAGGCACTCACCGCCGCGCAGGTGGCCTCTCCCCTGGCCGCCATCCCGTACGACCTGCGGCACGCCTGTGTGTCGTTCTGGCTCCGTTCCGGGGTCAGTCTGGCCGAGACCGCCCGGCGGGCCGGGCAGAGCGTCGCAGTCCTTCAGCGCTACTACGCCAAGGTGCTGGACGGAGAAGAAGCCAGGATGAACGCGCTGATCGAGCAGGGGTTGGCGGAGCAGGAAGGCGGGCCTGACGTGCCCTAGATCCTGGCCGCAGGTTGGCCGCACGCGCTGGTCAGAGGCGGGATACCGGCGAGCCAGGGTGAGACAGGGCATAACCAGAGAGGGCGCCCCGTGTTCGGGACGCCCTCTCTGACCTGCACATCTATGACCTGTGCGGAGGCGGTGGGATTTGAACCCACGGTGACATCGCTGCCACGACGGTTTTCAAGACCTTTCGGGGGTCGGGCGGGCCGACTGCTCCTCCGCAGGTCAGACGGCTACCGGTACCCCGGCGGAGCCGCCAGCGTCACCGCCGTGCCCGCTACGTGCCCCAGGGGCGGGGTCGTGCCCGCTCAGCCACCCGTCACAACGGGAACGATCACTGCGGCGATAGCCGACAGCAGGCCTCCCACAGCGAGAGCGCCGTTGAACTTCTCTTTGGCCGTGGGAAACACAGATCGGCTCACATTCCCGACCTTGCTGCGCAGAACAATCATCTTGACCTTCTGCCACCTGTGCTGACGCTTCGAGCACCCCATCAACACGCCGTAGGCGTTGTTGCGGCAGTAGGTCTGCCCATCCCGGTTGACCGCCCCACACCAGACCGGCACCTGGAAGCCCGCGTAGGCCGAGACGCCGACCGACAGAGCCACGATCACCGACAACGACCATTGCTGGCTCCAGGCAACGACCAAGGCAGCGGCCACCATGTAGCCCCAATACAGACGCACCACTTTCCCCATGAGTACGCAGAGTAGTGGGGCATATGCGCAGAGCATAGATGCGAATTGGACATGCACACAGGCGCGCCAGCTTCGGAGGTCACGGAGTAGTGGGGCATCACGAGGTGCTCAAGTGCCGCACGGCGCGACGCCCCTGACCGCGCTGCTGGCCAGGGGCGTCACAAAGAGGGAGACGTGTCAGAGCGGCTTATGCCCTTCAGGAGAGGGGGTCCCCTCTTGCCCTCCGAGCCATGCATCGGCCGCTGCGGCCACCTGGTCGTCGCGGCCGGCGACCGGCCGGGCGTAGTGCCGGGTCGTGACGCTCGCGTTCGAGTGGCCGAGGCGGTGAGCGGCGGTCATCACGCCGTACCGGTCGGCGACCCAAGTGCCGTGCGAGGCACGGAGATCGTGCGGGGTGACGTCGGTCAGCCCGGCCGCCGACACGGCAGGGTCGAAGTAGGCCTTGCGCCACTGGTTGTAGCGGAGGGGCTTCCCCGCCGGAGTGGTGAACAGGAGCGCGTCATCCCCGCCCGGCAAGGTCTCCAGGTGCCGGCCGAGCCGCTTCGCGAGCGACGGGCCGATCCGAAGGAGCCGCTTCTGATGCGTCTTCGGGGTGTCGAAGACCAAGGTGCCGTTGGCTTCGGCCAGGTTCTCGTCGACCAGGACGAAGCCGCCGGAGACGTCGATGTCCACACGGCGCAGGGCGAACGCCTCGCCAACTCGCAGGCCCGCGTACGCGAGAAGCGCGATCAGCAGGTCATGCGGCTTGGCCGCGCTCCGGACGATCCGTGAGGCTTCGAGGGGGGTGAGGATGTGTGGCTCCGTCTGCGGCATCCGAGGCAGCTTCACGCCCCGGCACGGTGTCTGCGGGATCATGTCGTTGTCGACGGCAGCCCGCATGATCTGCGACAGGACCCGGTACGCCTGCCTGATCCGGGACGCGCTGAGCCCCCTGGACTTCATGCCGCCGACCCACTCGGCGACGGTGATCGGTCGGAGGCTCGACAGCTCACGATCGCCGAGCGTCGGATTGATCAGCGAGTTGATCAGGGACCGGTACGAGGCCTGTGTCTTGTGCTTGAGCTGAGGCGAGACGGCGGCGAGCCACCGGGCCGACCAGTCGCGCACGGTCGTCTGCCCCTCGGCCGGGTCGAGCCACCGCCCGTCCTCGATCTCGATGCGCTTCTTCATCAGCCAGCGGTCCGCGTCCGTCGACGTGGCGAAGGTCCGGTCAGCGGCGCGCAGCACGCCGTCAGGCCCCGGGTACCGGGCCTGGAACCGGCCGGACGGCAGCTTGCGGACACGGCCGAAACTCCGGCGGGACTTGCGCTTGCCGGGCATCAGGCAGCCCTCCGCAGCACGACCGGCGCCACGGTGTTGGCCTCCACGTACGCCTGTACCGCGCTCTCGGGGATGCGGACATGCCGGCCGACCTTCACGAAGGTGATGCGACGTTCCTCGATGAGACGGCGGGGGAAGCGAACGCCCGTGCCGAGACGTTCGGCCACCTGGTCCAGGGTGAGGAGTCGCTCCACGGTCACCACTCCCTCTCGTCGACGGGCAACGCGGCCAGGGCCTCACGGGCGGTCTCTCGGTTGAGCCGGATGCCACGGGCGATGGTGGCGGCGAGGGCCGACCCACCGGGGGTGTGGCCGTGTCCGGCGTACTGCCAGTCCGCCAGGACGAGGACGCTGTCCGGCGCCCGGTCGGACAGGTCGAGGACGGCGGTTTCCCGGGCCGCGCGGTAGTCGGCACGGGCCTGTCGGAGGGCTCCGAGGGTGGTGGAGTAGCTACGGGACTTCGAGGAGAAGTGACCGCGGAAGCCGAGCATGTGGGCCCAGGCCCAGAGGCGACGGTCCGGATACACCTGGTCCAGGTCGCGGCACGCGGTGATGAGCCGCCGGGTGTGGTCGGGAACCCGGTGGCGGTCGAGTTCGGCGAGTTCAGCGATGCGACGGTCCAACGTGCCGGTGTTCTCGGCCGCCTTGGTCGAGTACTTCGCGACGTAGGAGGCGACGGCCTGTTCGGTGATGTCGGACCCGTCCCCGAACGCCTTCACCGGCCGGACGTCGAGTTGCGTCCCCCAGCGGAAGGACCGCGCCGGTTCATCACCAGCGGCCGGGACCGAGACCGATGTGTAGGTATGCGCCGCAGCCGCGCGGATGGCATCGGTGAGCAAGCCGACCGTGGCCCAGGCGGGCGGCGGCGACCCGGCACCGTCCGGCCCGTCGAGCCGGATCACGGCATGGAAGTGCAGGGCCCCGCGCTTCTGGAACTCCGCGACCTTGCCGTACGAGACGCGCAGGCGGTCGGCGAGTTCACGGCGGGAGAGGCCGCCGCGGGCGGCGATCTCGCGGCGCAGCCGGGTGGTGAAGCGCTGCCAGAGCTGCCCGGCGTGGTTGTTGAACAGCACGGCGCCGGCGTAGTCGTACGTCGCCGGGTCCCGGGCCGTGCCCAGGTCGGGCGCGTCGGGGGTGTGACGGGTGCCGCAGCGGCAGACGCCGCGGTCGGGTCGGTTGTGGACCGGGCCGAAGGACGGGGCGGTAAGGGTGGCGAAGACGCGCGGGTGATCCCGGACGCTGACAGGGACGTCCCGGCGGTCGTCACCGGCCAGGCCCGCGCGGATGAGGTGGTATGTGTCGCCCGCGTAGGTGAAGGCGCAGGACGGGCAGCGCGAGGCCCGGCGGTTGCCGCAGGCGAGGCGGAGGCGTCCCCCAGGCTCGTCGGCGGTGGAGTAGTGGTGCAGGGTCTCGCCGGTGGTCCGGTCCTTATGGAGGGTCCAGCCCGTCAGATGTACGGGGTCGGAGCAGCCGCCGGTACGCCGGACCTGGTCCTCCCAACGGACGTAGTCCGGGGCCGAGGCCACCCGCAGCAAGTCGCCGAGGGTGATGGGGTCGAGCGGGGTTTCCGTAGAGGGAGTGGCGCGATGCGCCATGCTGGGTACTTCCTTCCGGTTGCGACATCGGAGAGGGACGGCTCCCGGGCGGCGGATGCTTGGCGGTATCGAGGCCGCCCGGGAGCCGGTCAGCGGCGTTTGGCGTCGGCGTTGACGAGCGAGCGGATCACCACGGCGCAGACGGCGACCGAGGCGCCCGTGATCGCGACCGCGAGCAGCAGGGAGACCAGGACGGCTCCGACGACCAGGACGACCGCCGTGCCACCGCCGACGAGGGCGAGGGCCGTACCGGGCGTGAGCTGGATCGTGGGATGGTTCGAGGCCGGGACGGGCGTGACGGCCGACGACGGGACCGAGGCCGAGACTGCGTCCCCGGGCGCGATCGTGGTCGGCTCGATGGCGGCGGGTCGCGCGACCGAGCCGGAAGGCTGAGGCATGGTCGGGAGCTTGGGCCGGAACATGAACGGTTCTCCTCCGCTGGCTACTTGACGGCGGTGTCGATGACGGGGGCCAGGAGGCTGTCGGCGAGGAGGTAGCCGCCGAGGAGAAGCACGGCGATCAGCCACCAGGGCGGGCGGATGAGCTTGACGCCGAGAACTCCGACGCAGAGCAGGGCGAACCAGAGCGGGACGTCCATGGCGTGGCCTCCTAGCGGACCTTGCAGCGGTGGGTGCGGGCGGCGAGCTGGGCGGCGGACCGGCTGGAGTAGTCGGCGGACCAGCCGCAGCCGTCCGAGCCGCACACGGCCGCGTGCTTGGTACGGCCGTCGCGGTCGCGGTGGGTGCCGATCTGCACCGGGCCGATGCGCATCACGGAGTGGAAGAAGTCGCGGGCGGGCATGTCAGTCGGTCTCCTCTCGGGTCGTGGCAGGGTCGGTGAAGGAGGCGCGGATACCGGCGGCGGTCGCCGGGTCGACGGTGAGGCGGGCGGCTTCCTCGGCAAGGAGGTGGGCGAGGTACGGCCGGCCCACGGCGGTCATCTCGCGGGCGCTGTCGAGGTAGTCGGCGGCGGTCAGGTCGGCGGGGTCGATGGGCACGACGATGGATTCCTTCCGGTCAGGCCGGTCCGGTCAGTCGGGCGGCGATGGCATCGGCCAGTTGTGGCGGGAGCCCGAGGCGCAAGCGGAGGGTCTCGGCGTCGATCCGGGCGCCGGTACGGGCGAGGTGTTCGTCGGCGACCTTCCGGGCGTGGTCGACCAGCGCAGTCGGGACCGCTACGGCGGGGGGTGTCTCATCTGTGGACACGGCAGCAGCCGGTACGGGCATCGGGGCCGCGGTGGGTCCGGGAGCCGGGTCCGGTTCGGAACTGGAATCCGGTACGGGCTCCACCTGAAGCGCGGGCCCCGGAGCGGCTGGGGCGGACGACGCCGGGACCGCCGAGGGCGCCGAGGGCGCCGAGGGCTGGTCAACGGGTGAATGGGCAAGGAGCGTGCCACCCATGAAGGCCAGCGCGGGCCAGGCGGCGACGAGGATGCGCAACCAGTCAGGCACGTCGTCCAGGTCGAGGAGCCCGGCGGTGGCGACGTTGGCACCGAGGGACGCGACCAGGGCGATGACGAACCAGCACCAGGCCAGCCGGGACGGCCCACCGGTACGCAGTCGTCGCCAGGCGGCGACCAGGAGAAGGTCGACACTGACCGGGTAGGCCCAGGCTTTCCAGCCGTCCTGTCCGGCAGCGGCGGCGAGGTCGTGCAGGTGGGCGAAGGACAGCGCCCCGGCGATGACGGCCTGAACAAGCACGGCGTCGACTCGGAGAGCGGGGCGGGCCATCACGGACTCCTTCCTGTGATCAGGCATGGCGGGGGTAGGGACCCGGCGCGGAGGGCGGTCGCGCCGACCGTGGGAGGGGGTTCGATCAGGTGGCGGCGGGCGCTGTCTTGGACAGCGGCAGCCGTGCCGAGGGCACTGAGGCCACCGAGGGCCGGAAGGCGGCCAGGACCGGCAGGTCGGGGGTGCGATCCGCGTACCGGTTGCAGATGTTCACGGCGTGGCGCAGCGAGGTGTGCGGGGCCCGGATGCGATGCCAACCGCCAGTGGAATCCCCGGCGATAGCCACCCCACGAGTCTCGGCAGGGATCTGGATCGCGGCCAGGACGGCATCCGGGGCGATGTCGCCGAAGGCCATGTTGGCGCTGGTCTCGTCGTTGACGCGGTGGGCGGTTCGGCCGGTGAGCTGGGCGCGAAGCATGGTGATGCCCTTGCCGAGTTCGGACCCGAAGCGCTGCCCGCAGATCTCCAGGTAGATGCCGGCGGCCCGGCCGAGCTGGGCGAGACGGACGAGGGCGGTGATGATCCGGTCCCGCCGCTTCTCCTCCTCCTTGTTCGCGAACAAGGCGAGTTCGGCGACTTCATCCACCAGGACGACGACCGGCACCGGCCGCAGAGACTCGGGAAGGTCCCAGATGTCAGCGGCGATCTCGCCGTCCGGCACCCCCACGCTGATCCGCTGCTCGGCCCGGATGAGCTGGTAAACCTCCCCCATGTGGGAAACCAGCGCTTCCAGCACCTCAAGTGCGGTGTCCTGGTTGTCCGCGAGCGCGGAGAATCGACGAGCCAGCGGGAACAGTTCCACACCTTGCTTGCAGTCGATACCGACCAGGGCGACGCGCTGAGCCGCGAGCCCCGCGACGAGGTTGCGCTGATAGACGGACTTGCCGGACTCCGTGGCACCGAGGGTGAGCGCGTGCGGGACGGCCCGGTAGTCGCGGTAGTGGACGGACCCGTCCTCGCGCAGAGCGACCGGGACGCGCATCGGCCGGCTGTCGGTGCGGGCGGGCATCTGCACCCGCTTGAGCACGTCGTAGCCGGTCATGCGGATCTCGACCACGCCCGAGCGCAGCTCACGCGACGTCACGCCGTACATCCCGAAGGAGTGGCGCAGCCGGTCCGTGGCGGCGGCGACGTCGAAGGCGTCCTGTCCGGGACGGAGCTTGAGTCGGAGAACCAGCCCCGTACGACTCGGCCTCAGCCGCTGAATGCGGGGCGGGCGGGACTCTGGCACCGGACGGTTGGCCATCCGAGCCAGGGCGAGCCTCCAACGCGAGGGCGGGACCGTCAGGCCGCAGGCGTCCATGACGGAGGCGTAGCGGACCAGGACCCGCAGGACGGCGAAGGTGACCCCGAAGGTCATCCAGTACCAGGCGGGACGCCGCCACCGCAGGAGACCCGCGGCGACGACGACCATCAGCAGTAAGACCGTCGGCCAGGTCATGGCTCAGGCCGCCTGAGCCGCAGGGCCCGCAACGGCCAGCGAGGTGACGGCGACCGCGCGGAAGGCGATGCCGTGCCGCCTCTGACCGTTGAACTCGTTCTCCCACGGCCGGGCGATCAGTCCCGTGAGGGCCACAGGGGTGCCCATGGCCAGCTCACCGGAGATACCGGTCTCCGGGACGGTGACGGACAGGATCTCGACCTCTTCGTTCGCCGCGAACATCACGTCCACGGTCATGAGCTTGGCTCCGGTCTCGGCGTCGACGGCGATCTCACCGGTACGGCGGTCCCGCACCTTGAGCTGCGGGGTCTTGGCGACCATCACGATCGCGGCGGAGGTGTCGACAGGGATCTGACGCATGAAGGGATTACTCCTCTACAGGGGTTGCAGTCCGTCACTCATGTACATGAGTGACATGAAGAAGAGTGCACCACTCCTATACATGAGTCAACCCGCCGCGGCTCAGAAGTCGCGACGGGCTGTGAGGAGTTGAGTGAGCGTCAGTCGTCGGCAGGAATCCGATACTCGAAAACGAACTGGTCAGCAGCCATGAGTGTGTCGCACACCTCCACCACGAGCCCAGCCGTCGTACGAGCCTCCCGGACGAGATGAACCACCGGCGCACCAGGACTGAGCGCCAGCTCCGACGCTTCTCCCTTGGAGGCCGGCCGCGCTTGCAGCGTCTCGACGAACTCGGCGAACTCATGCCCGTGGTCTTCGAGTCGGGCATAGATGCCACCGCCGCCGGGGTTCTCGGCGAACAGTTCCGGGATCTCCTTCACGACGTCCCACGGGAGGTACGACGTCGCTGTCTCGACCGGAGTGCCGTTGCGGAAGTAGAGGCGCCGACGCGCCAGCACCTGCGTACCGACAGGGACGCCAAGCCGCCCGGCGGCATCCTCCGGGGCCTCCACGGGCCCGATGTAGAGGACGCTCACCTTGGCCGTGGCACCGGACTGGGCCGACTCCGCGAGGTAGGCGGCCTTGCCGCCCTGCCGCAGGGAGCGCCGGAAGCGATCGGAGGAGCGATGCCGCACCGGAGGCCGGTCCTTCACGATCGAGCCTTTGCCGTGCCGGGTCTCGACGAGCCCGCTCGCCCGCACCTCGGCCATGGCCTTTCGAATGGTGCCGCCGGACACACCGTAACGCTCCACCAGCTCCGACTCACTCGGCACCATGTCACCGGGCTTGAGCACACCAGCCCTGATCTGCTGGACGATCTCGTCGGCGATCTGCACGTAACGAGGCCCGGACCGGTCCCCTCCCACCGCAGTTCCCATAGTCCTTCTCTGCCTCCTATGCTCCTGTACATGAGTCAATCACAGGAAGCGACACCGACGCCGCTGCACTCCGTATCCGTTGCCGGGGTCGTGGTGCGCGAGGACGGCCGCCTCCTGGCGATCCGCCGAGCCGACAACGGCACGTGGGAGCTCCCCGGCGGCGTACTCGAACTCCAGGAGACCCCGGAAGCCGGCGTAGCCCGCGAGGTCTTGGAGGAGACCGGCATCCACGTCGAGGTGGACCAACTCACCGGCGTCTACAAGAACACCACCCGAGGCATCGTCGCCCTGGTCTTCCGCTGCAAGCCGTCCGGCGGCACGGAACGCACATCGAGCGAGTCGACCGCGGTCTCCTGGCTCACGCCCGATGAGGTCAGCGAGCGCATGTCCGAGGTCTTCGCGGTCCGCCTCCTGGACGCGCTGGACGACAACGGCCCCCACGTACGCAGCCACGACGGCAAGCGGCTCGTCCCAGCGGGATAAGACTTTCCCTACTTCATCAAGGCGGCTCGCTCCGCTCCCCGCGCGCAGGCCCGGCCCCCGGCCGGGCCTGCGCTCCTGTCTCCGCCCCGCTCCAGCCCGGCCGACGCCCGTGCCGCGCTCTCAGCAATCAGCCGCTTGAAGCCAGAGAGGGATACGTCGTGGCTGGGGCGATCGGCTCCGCGGCTTTACGCGTCATTTGCAATTCGCAGAGAGCTCATGACTAAATAGGCCTCTCCGTCAATATATTCCGGATCAACGTCGAACGCCTCCTCGCTATCCTCGAATTCACCGTCTGCCGATTCCAGGTCAGGGAAGGTCATTAAATCAGAAGCCATGGGCCAGCGCTCTTGCCAGTCGCCGTACTGCCTAACATAATCCAGGCCACATCCGAGCAAGTAGGAATCAAGGCCATCGGAATGGAAGAGATGCCGATCCAGTACTACCTTGAATTTCTCATCGGCCGCCTCAAGAATCTCCTCTTTAACGAAGGCGTCCACAAATTCTGAAAGTTGTAGCGCATACATCGCCGCCGTAAAGAGGCCGCTTTCTTGTCGATCTCGATTGAATAGGGCAGTCAAGCCTTCCAGTTTGACGGATTCATGGAGCGCTCGAACCCTTGCATGCCGGGATTCATGCGTGAGTCGAATTAAGTGCTGAATATCGTCAAGATTGCGAGCATCGTATACACAACCTTGTATCGACAACCTGTCCGCAACCTGCTGCGCCAAATCCGAGAGAGCTAGGTCTTGCGCGATCCGGAGGCAGACGACCAGCCGCCCGGCTCTGTCGTAGCTAGCCGTTTCACGGCGATCCAGCGTGGCTAGAGCGGCTCTCTCCAAGTCGGCAGCGTGGGGCATCAAATTGACCTTGACGGGAGCCTCTACATCGCAAGGTCCGGTGTGAGCATCCCAAAGATGAACGACTTGATCAAAAGAGTAAGGATTACTCAAAACCCATTGAACCAAATCAGGTTCATTTGCCAGTTTGGCGAGCATAAAATCATTTACAGAAGGATTAGCAAACTCTACTTGTCTCCTATAGGGCATCGCAACGACCTTCACGAAAGTTCCCTCAAGCACCTTTAGGCCGCTTCGGAAATTGGCCACACTGCCAGCCCTGCACTCCAAGAAGGCTTGCTCAAGCGAGGCCGCAGAAGATTCCGAGCCCATGGAGAAGAGTAGGACAAGAATTTTTCTTTCACTGTCCCCCAACTGATGATCGAAAATATGCCGCCACAGCACCATAGGATCATCGAGAATATTCATGAGCTGCGACTTTGGAGTGCCTCGGTCAGGATTGTAGGGAACGGAAAATACATTAGAGAGAGCCCTGGGGTTGAAATTTCTATGCCTAATAATTGGACGATAGGTTTCCGGTTGCGCGAAATCCTCCTTGACGAAGGACGGCCAATCCGACCAGTGCACGTGATTATAGAGAATCTGTGCTTTTTCTTCGAGAGTGAAGGCGCCTAGGTCAACTAGAAACGTCAAAGGATCTAGGTTTTCGCGATCGAGCCGCTCGTAACGTTGGCGCGCTTGCTCCAAGATATAGCCGCGAGTTGTACAGACCAGCCGCTTGTTCGGCTCTCGCCGCACCCGTCGCATCACCGAGAGGAGGCGACCATCCTCATTCTTATATAGTTTATTTCCTAGCGAGCTCTGCCCGAGGAAGTCATCATAAATGAAGAGCTGAGGACTCTTGTCATCCCAGACTCTGTAGATATCTTCTACGTTCTCGGATACTTCAACAAGCTCGAAACCCTTGCTCGCATAGCGTGCACAGATCACCTGAGCCAGCGTTGTTTTCCCCACCCCAGGCGGACCGGAGAGGAGGACGACGTGATTTTTCTCGACGAATTGCATCGCTTGTCGAAGGTTTTTGCTGGGCACGTACGTCCGTAAAGTATCCTTCACGTCGTCAGCTAGATGCAGTGACCGTCGAATGATGTTTCTCGAAATGGCAGCCTCGAGGATTGTCGCATCGTTCAGCCACAGCCTGATGTGCTTGCGGATGATATCTGGGTGATCCCGCAAAGTAGAAGTGATCTCATCGATACCGAAAATGTCACCCTCGTTCATGATGTGTGGCTGAAATTCCGCGGTCAGCTTTGCCTTTGCGGCTGGCGTCATTTCAACTGAAGTGGCAAGGATGTAACGTGTCGGACTAAGACGGCGAACCTTTACTAGCTCTTTCTCGATTAGATGCTTGAAGAGCTTACTTCTACCGCTCTTCATCCAATGCTTGCACTGGATGATTACTTTCTCCCCGCCTGGACCTATATATCTAAGGTCAATACCCCCGTCGGGTCCGCTGGTGAAGATTTCCAGTCGTACGCCAAGAATCCGCTCAAAGAGATCCTTACAGAGACTTTCGAAATCAAAATCAGACAATTTCTGAAGATCGAGTAGATCCACAGAACCTCCCCGTCCCGACGAGACGCCAAGCGCCAACAGGAGATCGTAGCGCTTCATGTCCCAACGAAAGCCCTGTTCGCCTGTGCGGTCACTGTGATGAAGGCTTTGGTGAGGTGGTCGACTTCGAAGCTTCCCAAGCTGCCTTGAGGAGCCCGGCCCCGGAGTGGCCCCACGGCCCAGCTGGAGCCACTTGCTCTGGTCCACGGCATAGCAGCGTGGCTGAGGCCGGTGAGGGTGCAGCGAGGCACACGCGTGCGTGATCGGTCGGAAGTCCCGCCGTCCTGGCTGACTGTCGTCGACTCAGGCGCAGTCACTCCGAGGCGCCAGCGCCGCCAAGGGACGTTCGAGGCGAAGAGACCGTGCCATTCGCGTGCCAGATCCTGCGGGGAATCACGGGGAACAGCGGAGGTGGCCACGACTACGGGAAAGGCTCCCGGACCCCTCTGCGCAGGTCATCCCAGCATCCGCCGCCAAGAAACCCAAGCTTCCCAAGCTGAGGGCTCAGGCAATGTTGTTCCGGGCTGACCGTCCTTGCGTAGTCGATGTCGTCGGCATCGTGGCTGAGGCTGGTGGGGGTGCAGCGAGGCACACGCGTGCGCAGTCCGTCGGCGCATCCGGCGTCGTGGCTGACTGTCGTCGGCTGAACTTCAAACGGGTGAAGGTGGGGTCTCGCGTCGTCGGTGGGGGCATGTCCGTGCGAGTCAGGGCAGCGCGGAGGGAGGAGAGTCCAGGTGGCATCGGACTCCCCTCCCTCCGTTCAAGAGACGGCCGATCGGCGGGGGCGCGTTTGACGCCGTCAGACGCCGTCAGGTTCGTTCGCGGCCAGGAGGTGGCCGCGGCTGGTCGCGACGCGGAGGACTTCTCTCAGAGCTCCGGTCAGATCCTTCGCCAGCAGTCGTACGTTCTCCGGGCCCGCGTCCCGGTTGTCGAGGGTCGTGGAGGCCTCTTCCAGCAGCTCGGCCGCTGTGCCGAGCTGAATGGATTCGATGTTGTCCGCCAGGCGGGACATATAGCCGTCCCGGTTGTCGGTGCTGAGGTAGCAGGGTTTGCCGTCCGGCCCGGACCAGGGGAGGAGGCGCAGGCCGCTGTCGGGGGTCATCTTTGGGTCGGCCTCTCGTCGGTCACGTGATGGGTGGTGAAGACCGCGTCGACACGGTCCCCGGGGAACACCAGGAGGGCTGCCTCAACGACGCGTGTGGCGTTGTCCGTTGCGATGCGTGTCACGGCGAGGACGGCCGTTCCCGGATGGATCTGCAGGGCTGATGCTTCGTCCGGTGTCGGGAGACGGGCACTCACCGTCTCCCTGATCTCGGACGGCGTTGGCGCCAGCACGGCGAATCTCGTGAGGGTACGGCCGGCGAGATCGCTGTCCTGGCGTAGGCCGGGCAGTGCCAGGTCACTGGGGACGTAGATGCGGGCCAGGCTGTGCGGTGCGTCCCGCTCGTGGCTGACGCACGTGAACTCGGTGAGCGGGGTGTCCGGTGGCACGGACAGCATGGATGTCAGGTGACCGCGTGCGGCGACCGCAGCAGTGCGCACGGTGACGCGGAGCGCCGTTTCGGCCGCTGTCCACGGGTCCAGGGTGCCCCAGCCACCGACGTACATGATCTTGCGAAGGGGGTGACGGACGAAGTTGCCTCTGCCGTGGATCTTCTCTACGAGGCCTTCGCGTTGGAGCAGCGCGAGTGCGTTCCGGAGCGTTGACGTGCTCACCCTGTAGTGAGACGCCAAGTCGGTTTCCGAGGGCAGGCGTTCGCCAGGGCCGAAGCAGCCGGTCGTGATCCGCTTCCGCAGGTCGTCTGCGATGCCGCGGTGGCGGGAGGTGGCGGACATGGTCACCGCCTTCTCAGGAACCGTACGGCCATCAAGCGGGTCCGGCTGTTGATCGTGAGCAGTTCTCCCGACTCGAAGAGGAGTTGCTTGCTGCCATGGGGCAGTTGGAAGAGGTTGGCCACGCGGCAGGCCCGGCCGCCTACCTGGATGACGTCGCCACGCTGCACGGTCACCGAGGTGATCTCAATGTTGTGCGCCAGCACACCGAAGGGCGCCTGTCCTCTCACCGGTCCGCCTCCTTGGGCTCAGACCCGTCGAGGATCGTGTGACAGTCGCAATCGCAGGCCTCGTAGACGACGGGAACGTCCACGGGCCCGGAGGCCGGGGAGGACTCCGCGCAGGCTTCGTGCGTTCCGATCCGGCATGCCGTCGATCGGTAGGAGGGTTCGGTGGGCGGGATGTGGGGCTGATGGTCAGGGAGGGGCATCAGCGGGCCCCCGCCAGGGTCGCCCAGGTCTCGGGCTCGGTTGTCAGGTGTGGCGCGATGATCGCCGAGTGTCGACGGGTGCGCCGCTCCCAGGCCAGTACGTACGGGCGGACAAGTGCGACGTCCTCCCCGCGCAGCAGCGCCGTGTGCTCGGAGCGGTGGCTGCGCTCCGGGCGTCGGGCAGGCTCAACGGTCGGCCGGCCAAGGAGCGGGTGCGGGTACGGTGCGACATCGACCGTCGGTCGGTGGGGCGTTAAGGGGCGGCGGTGCCTGCCCCTGCTGGCGTGCCGCAGCCCTCTGGCTCGTGAGAGGGCGCGGCGGATACGGTCGAGCATGCTGCTCAGCTCCTATCGCTGATGGCTCGGTCCCCCGGCATCGCCCGCCGTGGGGACCGTTTTGCGTACGACCGCCCAGAGCGTGCGGTCGTTCAGGCTGGTGGCGAGGAGGCCAAACCGGTCGGCGTCGGCCACCACGTCCAGGACCTCCCGCCAGGACTCGGCGGTGAGTGATTCCGGTACGTCCGCTTCGACCGTCGCGTGGCGGGCGTGCTCCTCCACGCGTGGCGTAAGCCCGAGGGCGGACAGCCGGGCGGCGATGGCCGCCGCACTGACTTCCGAATCGGGCACAGGGCAGCCTCCGTCACCGGCGAACACTTTGAGTGAAGCTAGTTAACTAGATTAGAGCTAGTGGACTAGATTTTCCATATGCCTGAGCAGCCGCCCTATCTCCGCATCGCCGACGAACTCCGGCGGCGGATCTCGGAGCACGTGTGGGAGCCGGGCGACCGGCTGCCCTCCCGCGCTCAGATCGGCCAGGAGTGCGGCGTCGGCGACAACGTCGTCCGTCGCGCTCAGGAACTCCTGATCTCCCAGGGCGTATTGGAGGGGCGTGCCGGTTCGGGCACGTATGTGGCAGAGCCCCGGCAGCGGGTGCGGATGGTTCGCTCAGCGGCGCGTGAGCAGCCCGACGGATCGCCGTTCCGCGCGGACATGAAGGCCCTCGGCAGGCAAGGCGGTTGGGAGAGCCGGACCGATGCCAAGGTTCCGGCACCGGCAGAGATCGCGGTCCGGCTCGGTCTGGCCGAAGGCGATCTGTGCGTCCGGACCACGTACGAGTTCCTGGCCGACGGCAAGCCTGTGCAGCTGTCGACCAGTTGGGAGCCCTACGACCTCACCGCCGGCACTCTCGTAGTCCTCCCCGAGGGAGGGCCCCACGCCGGGGCAGGCGTCGTGAACCGTATGGCCGCCATCGGCGTCACGGTCAGCCACGCCGTGGAGCAGCCGGAGCCCCGCCAGGCCACTGCCGAGGAAGCGTCGTTGCTCGGCATCCAGAAGGCCGCCCTTGTCACGCACATCCGGCGGACGTACTACAGCGACCAGGGGCGGCCCGTGGAAACCGCGGACATCATCGTCCCCGCCGCGCTCTGCGAGATCGTCTACGAGGTTCCCGTCTCTCGTTAGACGGACGCCCCCAGCCATCGCCCAAGCCTCAGTCGCGCGTGCCCCTTCCGTGCCCCTTCCGTGCCCGATCGGACGGGGAACCCCAGGGAACACCGGGCAACCACGGCCCCGGACACGACAACGGCCCCCGACCCAGTTCCCCAGGTCAGGGGCCGTTCTCGCTGCTAGCTGTGCGGAGGCGGTGGGATTTGAACCCACGGTGACATCGCTGCCACGACGGTTTTCAAGACCGTTCCCTTCGGCCGCTCGGGCACGCCTCCCCGCGTCGCCCCCGGTGGGGCGGGCGGCGCGGGGACAAGAGTAACGGGTTGGCCGGGCAGGGCGGGGGTCAGTTGTCGCCGGTGCGGGAGCCGAGGGTGAGTTCGGTGGTGTTCGTCCGGCCGTTGCGCTCGTAGGTAATGGTGACCTTGTCGTCGGGCTGGTGGGTCCAGATCTCGCCGATCAGGGTCGGACCGGAGTCGATGACGTGGTCGTCGAGCTTGGTGATCACGTCGCCGGGCTTGAGGCCGGCCTGTGCGGCGGGGCCGCCCGACTCGACCGCGGCGGAGCCGCCCGCGCCGGTGTCGGTGATCTTCGCGCCGCCGGTGGACTCCTCCAGCGAGACGGAGGCACCGATCTTGGCGTAGACGGGCTTGCCGGTCTTGATCAGCTGCTGGGCGACGTACTTGGCCTGGTTGATCGGGATCGCGAAGCCCAGGCCGATCGAGCCGGACTGGCCGGAGCCGCCGAAGCCGCCGTTGCTCGTCGACTGGATCGCGGAGTTGATGCCGATCACATTGCCCTTGGCGTCCAGCAGCGGGCCGCCGGAGTTGCCCGGGTTGATGGAGGCGTCGGTCTGCAGGGCGCTCATGTAGGAGGCCTGGCTGCCCGAGCCGTCGCTGGAGGCCACCGGACGGTTCTTGGCGCTGATGATGCCGGTCGTGACCGTGTTGGACAGACCGAAGGGCGCGCCGATGGCGATCGTGGAGTCGCCGACCGCCACGTCGTCGGAGTTGCCGAGGGTGAGCGGCTTCAGGTCCGAGGGCGCGTTCTTGAGCTTGATCACCGCCACGTCGTAGCCCTGGGCGTGGCCGACCACCTCGGCGTCGTACTTCTTGCCGTCGGGGAAGACCGCCGAGAGCTTGCCGCCGTCGACCGCGTCCGCCACGACGTGGTTGTTGGTGACGATGTGGCCCTCGGTGTCGAACACGAAGCCCGTGCCGGTGCCGCCCTCACCCTCGCTGGACTCCGCCTGGATCGTGACCGTGCTCGGCAGCGCCCTCGCCGCGACGCCCGCGACCGTGCCCGGGTCGCGCTTGAGGTCGCCGCCGCTGTCCGCCGCGCTGACGGTGGTGGAGCTGGTGTCGTCGTTGTTCTTCGCCAGGGCGTAGCCGAGGCCGCCGCCCAGGCCGCCCGCGACCAGCGCGGCGACCAGCACCGCGGCGAGCAGACCGCCGCGGCCGCGCCGCTCCGGCCGGGGCGCGCCGGGCTGGTACGAGGCGCCCCAGAGCGTGCCGGAGTCACCGGAGCCGCCGCCGGGGAGCGGGGTGGTGGGTGCGGCGTCGTGCGCCCCCGGGGCCGGCGGGGGTGGCCAGCCGCCCTGCGCGCCCTGGGCGCCGTACGGAGCGGGCTGCGGGGCGGTGTGGTGCGCGGCCGTGTCCGCCGGGGCCGGGGCGCCGTACGCCGGAGCGCCGTACGCCGGGGCCTCGGGGGCCGGAGCGCCGTACGCCGGGGCCTCGGGAGCCGGAGCGCCGTACGCCGGGGGCTCGCCGTACGCCGGGGGCTGCTGGGCGGTCGGGGCCGTACCGCCGTGGACCGGGGGCAGCTGCGCCGTCGGGGCGGAGTCGCCGTAGACCTGAGGCTGCGGAGCCGTCGGGGCCGGGTCGCCGGGCGGCGGTGTCCCGGGCGTCGTCGGGGAGGCGCTCTCCGGCGCCTGCGGGGAGGACGCGGGAGTGTCCACCGGCACAGGAGGTGCGGACGGGGCCGGGGGAACCGCGGTGCCCTCGTTCTCGGTGCTCACAGCTTCTCTCCTCGTTCCACTGCTGTCGTCGCTGCGCAGACGCAATTTTTGTATGCGGTCAGCTTTTCCCACGGGCCGTCAGAGCACCATAAGCCGAGCCTGTGCGTCCGGGGTCATCCTTTATATAGGACCTTTTTCACTTAACGGCCACCCTGCCGAGGCCGTCAGGGTGCCACTCGGACGTCACACCTACCCCCGGACGGTGGCACCATGACGCGGTGACCCACGCACCACAGCACCATCCCCAGATCGTCGCCCACCGCGGCGCCTCCGAGGACGCCCCGGAACACACCCTGGCCGCCTACAAGAAGGCGATCGAGGACGGCGCCGACGCCCTGGAGTGCGATGTGCGGCTGACCGCGGACGGACACCTCGTTTGTGTGCACGACCGTCGTGTCAACCGTACGTCCAACGGCCGCGGCGCCGTGTCCGCCCTGGAGCTGTCCGAGCTCGCCGCCCTCGACTTCGGCTCCTGGAAGCGGGGCGGCCCGGATGAGCCCGACTGGGAGTTCCGCCCGGAGGACCCGGCCGACACCTCCGTGCTCACCCTGGAGCGGCTGCTGGAACTGGTCTCCGACGCCGGACGCCGGGTGGAGCTGGCCATCGAGACCAAACACCCCACGCGCTGGGCGGGCCAGGTCGAGGACCGGCTGCTGCTCCTGCTGAAGCGGTTCGGGCTGGACGCCCCGGCCTCGCCCGAGGAGTCCCGGGTGCGTGTGATGAGCTTCTCGGCGCGCTCGCTGCACCGGGTGCGGGCCGCGGCGCCGACCCTGCCGACGGTCTATCTCGTGCAGTTCCTCTCCCCCCGGCTGCGCGAGGGCAGGCTGCCCGCCGGGGTGCACATCGCGGGCCCCTCGATCCGGATCGTGCGCAACCACCCCGCGTACGTGGAGCGCCTCAAGCAGGCCGGTCACCAGGTCCACGTCTGGACCGTGAACGACCCCGAGGACGTCCGCCTCTGCCTCGACCTCGGCGTCGACGCCATCATCACCAACCGCCCGCGCGCGGTGGCGGAGATTCTCGGCCGCTGAGCGGAGCCGGAGAATCCCTCGGCCGCGAGCGCGCCCACGGCCGGAAAGCGGCCCGTCGCCCGCGCGAGAGCCTCCACCCGCGACCGTTTCCGACCCCCTCCGACCGGACATATGCCTCCGATGATCACGGGGTGTGCACCGGCGCGTTCGTTCCGTGATCGATCGTGGCGAGTGCGTCACCGGAACGTGATTGGCCGGTTTCCGGTACAGGCCAATGGGGCATTCACACCGTGGCGTGGGGCGAAGGAGGTCTCGGGGGTGGCGTTGGTGGTAGCACAGGAGGTGCCCACGTCGTCGAGCATGGCCGTACCCCATGGCCCTGCGGGCGTGGGGGAAGCGAGGCACCGCATGCGCTATCAGTTGCGCACGGGCGGTGTGGCGGAATCGGTCATCGACGATGCCGTACTGATCCTTTCCGAGCTGTTGAGCAACGCGTGCAAACACGGTCGGCCACTGGGCGACGCCCTGGCCGGGGACGGCGACGTCCGGGCCGCATGGCGCGTGGACCCGGGCGGCCGGCTCGTGGTGGAGGTCACGGACGGGGGCGGTCCCACTCGCCCTGCTCCAGCCACCCCGTCGGTCACCGCCCACGGTGGCCGCGGGCTCAACATCATCACCGCCCTCGCCGACGACTGGGGTGTTCGGGACGACGCCCGCGGCGAGGTCACCGTGTGGGTCGTGGTCCACGACGACGTTCATGATCCGGATGCCGGGCGGCGCCGCGACGACTTCGCCACGCGTGTCATCGCCCCGTCGGTACCGGCCATCGTCGGCCTGGACTTCGCGGGCGCCTTCGACGACCTGGACTGACCCGGCCGGCACCGGCCCGAAGACGCCCGTGCCCGCACGCGCACAACGGCCCGCTCGTCCACAGTTCTCCCGTTGTCCACAACTCTCCCGTTGTCCACAGGGTCCCGTCGGTGGTGGCCCGAACGGCTAGGCTCCGCCCGTACGAGAAGAGCCGTAACCGGGAGACCCCACGATGGCCAAGAAGCGACCTCAGACGAAGGCCAACCAGCCCCAGATCACCGACGGAGAGATCCCGGTCGTCGGCGCCCGTGAGCCCTGCCCGTGCGGCAGTGGCCGCCGTTACAAGGCCTGTCACGGCCGGGCAGCCTCGCACGCCGCGACCGAGTTGGTGCAGCGCCCGTTCGAGGGCCTGCCGGGCGAGTGCGACTGGGTCGCGCTGCGCGAACTGGTGCCGGCCGCCACGGTCGAGCTGACCCTGAAGGACGGCCTGCCCGAGGGCGTGCCCTCGGTCACGCTCGCCACGGTGCTGCCGATGGCCTGGCCCGCCCTGCGCCGTGAGGACGGCTCGGTGCTGATCGGCCTGCAGAACGACACGGCGTCCGGCGACATCAGCCGCGACCTCGCCGACACCCTGCAGCGCGCGCTGGAGGCGGAGCCGGGCACCCCGGTGCAGGGCCGCCGCGCGCCCGCCGAGAGCCCGCGCCTTCAGGATCTGCTCGACCCGGAGGGCGCTTTCGAGCCGGTCGTGCACAGCGGCTTCGAGTTCTGGGTTCCGGACTCGGAGAACGCCACCGCGGACGTCACCGCGTCCCTGGAGCGGGCCAACGCGGCCGCCATCCCGACGGTGAAGCTGACCGGCGTGGACGCGGCGTACTGGTGCGAGACGCCGGAGAAGAACCACCTGCGGTGGGTCATGCCGCACCCGGAGGAGCGGCTTCTGGACGCCCTCGCGCGACTGCACGCCGCGGGCCGCTCCAGCCTCGGTGAGGGCACCCGGCTGGTGGGCTCCTTCCGTGCTCACGGGCTCACGGTCCCGGTGTGGGACCTGCCGAGCGGGGTCGGCGCGGAGGACGTGGAGAAGCCGGCCGCCGAGTTCGCCGAGCGCCTCGCCGCCGCCCTCGCGACGGACGCCCCGCTCACCCCGGAGGAGCGCCGGGCCCGCGGCGGACTCACCAACCGACAGGTCACGCTGAGCTGACGCACGACGGGCCGTCCGGGGTCGGCTGACCGACCGGTCAGCCGACCCCGGACGGCCCGAAATCGATGGGAGCGGTCACAACTCCCCCTCGGACAAGGCTCGATCGGTGTCCGAATAGCCGAGGGAAAACGGAGATCGAATTTGCGAACAGCCGATCTCTTGTTACGGTTCCAGTAGCCCGGTTGCTGGTGCATCCCCCGTCGCCAGCAACCGGGTCTCTCCATGTCCGGGCCCGCCCACGAAACGCGGTCGCAGGCCAGCCAGCCGTGGGGGAACGGCAGTTGACCGACAGACCGCCGAGATCCCTCGCGGCCCGCACGGGCGCCGCGGCCACGGGACCGTACCGCCGGTGCCCCAACAGGCGGCGTTCGCCCCGCGCAAACGTTGCAGGCCGGGGCGCTAGGAGTTGCTGCCGGACCGCAGCAGCAGCGGACCGTCGGCCCCCGTCCCCGCGAACTCGGCGACCGCGGTGTACGCCGCCGCCTGGGCCAGGGTGCGCTCGCGGGGCGTGTCGCAGGACGCCGGTTCGTCCCCCGCGCTCACCGCACAGTGCATCTGCACGGTCCGCTCCCCGGGCCCCATCAGGCTCAGCGCCGCCTGGAGCGGCTCCCCGGTGGCGTTGCGGTAGTACGTACGCGCCCAGGTGTCCTCGCCCTGGGCCAGCACACAGGTCTGCGCCTCCACACCCTCGGGCGAGGTGAGTTCGGGTCCGCAGCGGGCCGCGGTGGCCGTGCCGAGGCCGAGCAGCAGGGGGGTGCGCGAGGGCGCTCGCACGGGGCCCTTCGCGTCGACGTCGGGCTCCCGCGAGGCCTTCGGGTCGCGGGCGGGCAGCCGTACGGTCGTGCGCTCCTCGTCGTCCGCCGGGCCCGCGGACGCCACGGCCAGCGGCAGCGCGATCGCGCACACCGCGACGCCCGCGAGGGCGAGCAGACGAAGGTTCATGAAGGGGACGATAACCAGCATGAACGGGCGCCCGGTTCGCCGCGCGCCCGACACCCCTACAACTCGGGCGCGCTCACACCCGTACGAGTGAGGGCGTCGACGACCGCGTCGACCACGGCCTCCACGTCGGGCACCCAGGGCGAGGCCGAACCCGGCAGCGGAGCGCGCTCCCAGCGGATGGCGCCCTGGCCGGTCGAGGACGGGGGCAGGGCGAGATAGCCGCCCTCGCTGTGGAAGCGCAGCGAGCCGGGGACGAAGTCCTTGGCGTAGAGCAGTTCGCCCAACTGCTCCATGCCGTACGGCCGCACCAGGATGGCCCAGCGGGTGGGCGCGGCGACGACCGGGCCGAGGCGCGTGCCGGAGCGGTCCAGGGCGTCGAGGGCACGGGCCGCGGCCGCGGCGGGCAGGCTCACCGCGCAGGGCGCCCGGCCGCCGGTGGCCAGCACGATCGGGGCCGTCGGCCGGTTGGTCCACCACCAGCGGACCATCCGCTCGTCCGTGGTCGCGGCGAGCAGAGCGGGGTCGAAGGGGTGCGCACCGGGGGTCGTGCACTCGGGGTCGGGGCAGCCGCAGCGGGACCGGTCCTGCGTGTCCGCCGCCACTCCGGGGAGCACCGGCCACTGCCATTGCGTGGCGAAGGTCAGGGCCGCGCCGATCAGCTCAGGCCTCCCGTCAGCACGCCGGGACAGGAGCCTGCGTCGCCTTCCGAGGATCTCGCGCATGAGCGCTCGTTCCTTTCCGTTGCACGCCTGGCAACACCGTGGGCCACATCTACACCATGTGTCGATCACTGAACTGTGCGTATCTGCTGGCGCATCACACCCCTGCGAGAAGCGCGGGGATCCCCTGCGGGTCGGGCGTCGGCCGTTTCGGTGGCCGGCGCGACCGGCCGACCGCTGCGGCCGGGCCGACCGTGCTCTCCGTACTCGTCTGCGTCCGTACTCGTCTATCAAAAGCACGGGCGTGGCGTGGGGTGGCGAAGTCTGGCGTTTTGCCGTCCCGCGTATTTCTCCGCCTCCGCCACGGGAGGATGGGACACGGTCGTCGGTGGCTAAGACGCCCGGGTCCGTCGCCAGGTTCCGGGTGGCCCCCAACCGCCCCTGGCCTTCTCCGAGTACGTACCCATCACGACCGCTGTGACGCTCCTGCGAGCAAGCCCAGTCGACCTCAATAGGGCGTTGCCCGAGTCAGTTTTAAGCCAACTTTGCCTTTCTGCAAGAGGAACGACCATCCATCCCGGAAACCACATGGACACCAGGAATCCCAGCAGGACAATGCTGGACATCCCCTCACGAGTGCGTGTACATGTGGAGACACTGCCAGCGGCGCAGAATGACCTGGGGGTTTTCGATGCTTTTGAGCAAAACGCACCGGTCGGAAAGCCGGACACCATGAACGCCCCGCACCCTCCGAAAGTGGCCGGAATCGATTCAACGGTTCCCGCGCCCGCACACACTGTCGCGCCCGCGCCGGCCGCCGCACCGGACGTCCCCCCGGTCCCCACCGGCCCGGGTGCCCTCCTCCAGGACCGCCTCGCCGGCTGGGTCTCGGACCTCACCACGCTCCACGAACTCACCGAACGCCTGGTCCGCACGGACGCGCTCACCGACGCCCTGCAGGAACTGCTGCGGGCGGGAGCCGCCCTGGTCGGCGCCCGGCGCGGACTCGTCGTCCTGGAACCCGGCGACGGCCTCGGCCCCCGCACCACCGTCGGCCTCGGTCTCGCTCAGGCCGATCTCGGCCACATCGAGACCGTGCCGCGCGGCTCGCTGTCGTACGGCGAACTCCTCGACACCCCCGCCGGACTCCCCGGCGGTGTGGCCGAGATCGTGCGCTCCGACCTGCTGGCCGAAGACGGTCTGGATCCCCGGCACCGGGAGGTGGCCCGCCGCCTGGGCTTCGCCGCCAGCTACGCGCTCCCGCTGTCCACGGAGGCGGCCGGCCGCCTCGGGGCCGCCGTGTGGCTGTACGACGAGCCGGCCGAGCCGGTGGAGCGACAGCGCCATCTCGTCGGCCTCTACGCCCGCTACGCCACCGAGCACATCGCCCGGCTGCTGGAGGTCGAGCGCACCCGCGCGTCCATGGCGACCATGTCGGAGGAACTGCTGCCGTCCCGGCTCCCCCGCGTCGCCGGCGTCCAGCTCGCCGCCCGGCACCGCACCGGCCCGCGCGGCGGCGGCGACTGGTACGACGCCCTGCCGCTGCCGGACGCGGCCCTCGGGCTGGCCGTCGGCTCGGTCACCGGGTCCGGGCCGAGCGCGGTCGCCGCGATGGGCCGGCTGCGTGCCTCCCTGCGGGCCTACGCCGTGATGGAGGGCGAGGACCCGGTCGCCGTCCTGTCCGACCTGGAGCTGCTGCTGCGGCTGACCGAGCCCGCGCGCTCCGCGACCGCCCTGTTCGCCTACTGCGAACCCGCCGCGCGCAAGCTCACCCTCGCCGGGGCCGGGCACTGCCCGCCGCTTCTGATCGGGGAGCGCCGCACCGAGTTCGCGGAGACCTCCGTCTCGGCCCCGCTGGGCATGCTGGCCTGCTGGGAGGCGCCGAGCGTGGAGATCCACGCCGATGCGGGAGAGACGGTTCTGCTGTACACCGACGGGCTGCTGCACCGCACCGGCGACCCAGTCGACCGCGCCTTCGCCCGGCTGCACGCGGCCGCCTCGGGCGTGCCCCGCGCCCTGCGCCGCGACCCCGAGGCGCTCGCCGACCACGTGCTGCGCACGGTGCTGCCGGACGGGGCGGACACGGCCGACAGCGAGGAGGACGTGGTCCTGCTGGCGGCACGCTTCGAGTAGGAATCCGCGTGACCCTCGATGGGCAGTGTGTAACAGGCCCAGCGGCTCTGGGCCCCCTTCCGCACGACCGTACGATGGGGGAGGTCCAGAGCCGTATCAAGGAGGATGACCGTGGCCGAAGAGCTCCCGGCTGTGCCCGAAGAAGCTGTTACCGCAGCGGGCCCGGAAAACTCTGAGGAAGAGCCGATCGAGCAGCGCAAGAACGGCCTGTACCCGGGCGTGTCCGATGAGCTCGCCGAGAACATGAAGTCCGGCTGGGCGGACACCGAGCTGCACGACCTTCAGCCGGTCGCCCAGGCCGAGCAGACCGCGGCGCGCCGGTCGGCGCTGTCCGCGCGCTTCCCGGGCGAGCGTCTGGTGATCCCGGCGGGCAACCTGAAGACCCGCTCGAACGACACCGAGTACGCCTTCCGCGCGTCCGTCGAGTACGCGTACCTCACCGGCAACCAGACCGAGGACGGCGTCCTGGTCCTGGAGCCGACCGCGGACGGTCACAAGGCGACGATCTATCTGCTGCCCCGCTCCGACCGGGAGAACGGCGAGTTCTGGCTGTCCGGCCAGGGCGAGCTGTGGGTCGGCCGCCGGCACTCGCTGACCGAGGCGGAGAAGCTGTACGGCATCCCCGCGTCGGACGTGCGTGAGCTGGCCGACCAGCTGCGCGAGGCGACCGGCCCGGTGCGGGTCGTACGCGGCTACGACGCCGGCGTCGAGGCGGCCCTGACCGACAAGGTCACCGCCGAGCGCGACGAGCAGCTGCGGGTCTTCCTGTCCGAGGCCCGGCTGGTCAAGGACGAGTTCGAGATCGGTGAGCTGCAGAAGGCCGTCGACTCGACCGTGCGCGGCTTCGAGGACGTGGTGAAGGTCCTCGACAAGGCCGAGGCCACCTCCGAGCGGTACATCGAGGGCACGTTCTTCCTGCGCGCCCGCGTGGAGGGCAACGACGTCGGCTACGGCTCCATCTGCGCCGCCGGTCCGCACGCCTGCACCCTGCACTGGGTGCGCAACGACGGACCCGTGCGCTCCGGTGACCTGCTGCTGCTCGACGCGGGTGTCGAGACGCACACGTACTACACCGCCGACGTCACCCGGACCCTGCCGGTCAACGGGCGCTACTCGGAGATCCAGAAGAAGGTCTACGACGCCGTCTACGAGGCCCAGGAGGCGGGCATCGCGGCGGTGAAGCCGGGCGCGAAGTACCGCGACTTCCACGACGCGGCCCAGCGGGTGCTGACCGAGAAGCTCGTGGAGTGGGGCCTGGTCGAGGGACCGGTCGAGCGGGTGCTGGAGCTGGGGCTCCAGCGGCGCTGGACGCTGCACGGGACCGGTCACATGCTGGGCATGGACGTGCACGACTGCGCCGCCGCGCGGGTCGAGACGTACGTCGACGGCACGCTGGAGCCGGGCATGTGCCTGACCGTGGAGCCCGGCCTGTACTTCCAGGCCGACGACCTGACCGTGCCCGAGGAGTACCGGGGCATCGGTGTGCGGATCGAGGACGACATCCTGGTGACCGAGGACGGGAACCGGAACCTGTCCGACGGACTGCCGCGCTGTTCCGACGAGGTCGAGGCGTGGATGGCGGGCCTGAAGGGGTCGCAGGGCTGACGTGCCCCGCGTGGGTGGCGGGGACCGATGGCGCACGCCGGCACGTTCCCGCCCCCTGGAGCCCGTCCAGGAACAGGGCACCCGCCGGCAGGCCCGCGCTGCCCCTCGGGCTCCACGCCCGGGTGCGCAGGTCCGTGTCCAGGGCGGCCAGGGCCGCCCGGCCCTCCCGTGTCGCCCGCGTCCAGTACGGCGCGGGCGGTCGCCTGTACATGGCGCAGGCCGGGGGTGGGCTCGCCCGTGCGGCGGGCCGCGGCCATCGCCGTGAATCCGGGGGCGAGCGCCTTGGCCGTCCAGCGCAGGGTGCCGTGGTCCTGGCACAGGGTGCGGGCGCCGAGGTCGCGCGGGTCCGGCAGGCCGGGCTTGGGCTCCAGGGCCAACTGGCCGGTGAGTGCGGCCACGGCGGTCTGGGCGAGTGCCTCGTCCGGGCTGCGGTGCGCGTCTGCCGTCATGGACGTGAACGTAGGCGCCGCACCCGTCAGGGAAGCCGGACGCCGCTGTGCGCGAGCTGTGAATCCGGCGGGGCGGCTGGGCGCCGTGCCCAACAGAGCGGGGCGGCTGGGCGCCGTGCCCAACAGAGTGAGTGTCAGGACGCCGTACCCAGCGGGGCGGTGGCTGGATCGCCGCACGCATGGCGCGGAGGGCAGGGTGTCGTACCCAGCGGGGCGGTGGCTGGACCGCCGTACGCGCGGCGCGGAGGGCAGGGTGTCGCGCCCCAAGGCGGGTGGGTCAGGATGCTGTGACCAGCGGGGCGTTCTCGCGCCACTTGAGCATCTTGTCGAAGCTCACCACCGCCCCGCCGCGGTCCGGCTTGTTGTCGATCCGGACGTGGTCGGCGAGTTCCTCGATGAGACACAGACCCCGGCCGTGCTCGGCGTCGTGGCGGGCGGGGCGGGCGGCGGGGGAGCCGGTGAAGCCCGGACCCGAGTCGGCGACCTCGATACGGCACTTCTCCCCGTCGAGGTAGGCGGTGACTCTGTAGGCCTCCGAGGAGCCTCCCCCCGGGCGGGTCCCGCCGTGCTCGACCGCGTTGGCGCACGCCTCGGTGAGGGCGACCGACAGGTCGTAGGAGATGTCCGGGTCCACGCCCGCTGTCTCCATCGTGCCGAGCAGTAAGCGCCGCGCGAGCGGGACGCTCGCAGCCTCGCACCGCAGATGGAGTGACCACCAGATGCTCATGCTCCAGCCTCCTGGCCGCGGCTCGACATACCGATACCTATTGCCACGAGTGCCCCGACGTAAGCGTTCAATCAGCGTGATGCCGCCCATATGGGGGATGTGCCTCAGGCGCCATTCGGTGTATGTGGGGCCGGATACGACCTATGGCATCTTGCGGACCTGCCGTATGCCGGGCGTGGGGCCAGTGCGATGATGAGCCCGCCATGTCTGCCCCCCACACACGCACGACGCCTTCCGGAGCAAGGCTCCGGGTTCTGCGGGCCGCGGTGTTCGCCGCGGTCTGTGTCGTGCTGTCCGGGGCCGGGCACGCCCTGGCGTCCTGTGCCGCGGTGCCGTTGTGGGCGCTCGGTGCGGGGTTCCTGGCCGTGCTCGCGGTGGCGGTACCGCTCACCGGGCGCACGCGCTCGCTGCCGGGGATCGTCGCGCTGCTGACGGTCGGGCAGACGGTGCTGCACACCCTGTTCGGGCTGGGGCAGCACGGCACGGCGTCCATGACCCAGGCCGCGGGCGACGCGGCCGTGGTCGAGCGGGCCGCGCGACTGCTCTGCGGAACGACCGCGGCGGCACTCAGCCCGGCCCAGGCGCACCGGATCCTCACCGACGCGCGGCTGCTGCCGTCCGGCGGCGCGGGACCCGGCGGCACGACCGGTATGCACCCCGCGCACGACCCGGCGGACGCGCTGTCCGCCACGGCCGGTTCCTCCGTGTCCCTGCTGCCGTCGCTGCCGATGCTCCTAGGGCACGCCCTCGCGGCACTGGCCGTCGGCTGGCTGATGCGCCACGGCGACCTGGCTCTGCTGCGGCTCGTCCGCCTGTCGGCGCACGGGGTCGCCGAGGGAGCGCTCGTTCGTTCCCTGCGCTGGGCGCTCGCACTGGTGCGCGCCCTGTGCGCCGGGCTTCCGTACGCCTCCGGCGCGCTGCCGCGCCCGCCGCGCACAGCTCTGCTCGCGCCGCCCGAACCGCAGACGACCGCACTCCAGCACTCGGTGATCCGGCGCGGCCCGCCCGCCGCCGCGCTGATTCTCGCCGCCTGACGCGATCGCACCTTCCGGGGCCACCCGTGGCCCCGCGGGGATGATCCGATCCCTGGCGATCCCTGGTGATCTCTCGTGAGCCTGGTGATCCCTCGTGATCCGGTCCCCCGGTGAACCGGTGACGGCCGCCGTCGAGCGGCACGCACACGCGTGCGCCCCGTTCCCTCCGCCCGCCGTGACGTTCTCTCCCCCGCGGACTCCCTCCGCGCGGAACCCTCGCGGTGTGTGGCACGGCTCTCCCGTGCCCTGGAGTCACCCGCGCGCGCCCGTGTCCCTCTTCCTCACCGGACCACCGGTCTCTCATCCGAAGTGGAGTGCTTCCTGTCATGCAGGTTTCCCGTATCGCCGCCGCCGCTGCCGTCGCCGGCACCACCGTCCTCGCCCTGGCCTCGCCCGCGCTGGCGCATGTGAGCGTCCAGCCCGAGGGCAAGGCCGCCAAGGGCGGCTTCGCGGTCGTCGACTTCAAGGTGCCCAACGAGCGCGACAACGCCTCGACCACCAAGCTCGAGGTCAGCTTCCCGGCCGACCACCCGCTCGCCTCGGTGATGCCGGAGCCGGTCCCCGGCTGGGACGCGAAGGTCACCAAGTCGAAGCTGGACAAGCCGCTGAACCTGCACGGGCGTCAGATCACCGAGGTCGTCAGCAAGGTCACCTGGACCGCCAAGAACGGCGGCATCAAGCCCGGCTTCTTCCAGAAGTTCCCGGTCTCCGTCGGCACCCTGCCCGAGGACGCGGACGAACTGGTCTTCAAGGCGATCCAGACGTACTCGGGCGGCGAGGTCGTGCGCTGGATCGAGGTGCAGGAGGGCGACGAGGAGCCGGAGAACCCGGCGCCGGTCCTCGCCCTGTCCGCCGCCGAGGAGGACGGCCACCACGGCTCGGGCTCCGAGGACGACAAGGCCTCCGCCGAGCCCTCCGCCGACGCGAGCCAGGCCGCCGCCCACACCTCCGCCTCCGCCGAGGAGGCCTCGGGGGACAGCACCGACACCACCGCCCGGGTCCTCGGCATCGTGGGCATCGTCGTCGGCGCGGCCGGCGTCGCCTACGGTGTCCTGGCCGGACGCCGCCGCTCCGCCTGACGCACCCGCCGGTCGGCGGGGCGGGCGCGTCGCCCGCACCGCCGACCGGGCACCGACCTCGGTGCGCGCCGGGACGGCCACCGTCTCGGCGCGCACCGGAGCACCTCACCTCCGGGACATCTCTCCATGCTCTCCAAGCGCAAGAAGCAGCTCGCCGCGGCCGCGTTCCTCGCCGCCGCCTCCCTGACCCTGTCCGCGTGCGGCGGCGGGGACGACGACAGCGCCTCGCCCGTCTCCGTGGTCTCCGAGGAGACCGGCTCGGACAAGGCCGCCACCGTTCTCGACAAGCCGTTCGAGAAGCCGGACATGATCCTTACGGACACCACGGGGAAGCAGTACGACCTCCGCAAGGAGACCCAGGGCCGGCCGACGCTGATCTACTTCGGCTACACCAACTGCCCCGACGTCTGCCCGCTGACGATGAGCAACATCGCCGTCGCCAAGAAGTCGCTGTCCCAGGCCCAGCAGGACGCGCTGCGGATCGTCTTCGTCACCACCGACCCCGAGCGCGACACCCCCGAGGCGCTCGGCGAGTGGCTCAAGGGCATCGACCCCCAGGTCGTCGGCCTGAGCGGCGACTTCGCCACCATCCAGGCCGGGGCCCGCACCCTCGGCATCACCATCGAGGCGCCGAAGAAGGAGAAGGGCAAGGTCGTCTCCATGCACGGCACCCAGGTCATCGCCTTCTCCCCCCGGACCGACGCCGGATACGTCCTCTACGGCGAGGACGCCACCGTCGACGACTACACCGCGGACCTCCCGAAGCTGATCGAGGGAGCCAAGCCGTGAGGCGTGCCGTCCCGGTGACCGCGCTCGCCCTGGCCGGCGCGCTGGCCCTGGCCGGCTGCGGCGGCGGCGAGGGCTCGGGCTCCTCGGGCGCCGAACTGTCCGTCAGCGGCGCCTACATGCCCCAGCCGGTCTCCGACATGGCGGCGGGGTTCCTGACCATCGCCAACGAGGGCGGCCGGTCCGTGAAGCTGACCTCCGTCACCAGCGATCTCGGCGAGGTCACCGTCCACGAGACCAGCGGACAGGCCATGCGGGAGGTCGCCTCCCTCGATGTGCCCGCCCACGGCTCGCTCGTCCTCGAGAGCGGCGGCAGCCATCTGATGTTCGAGGGTCTCGCCCCGCGGCCGAAGGAAGGCCAGACCGTCTCCGTCACGTTGCACTTCAGCGGCCTCGACCCGGTCGAGGTCGATCTGCCGGTCAAGCCGGCGACGTACCGCCCCACGTCCGGGAACTGAGGGAGGGACCACCGTGGCGCACACCGTCACCCTGCGCGTCCGCACGCTGGTGCTGCTGCTCCTGACCGTGGCTGGCGCGCTGCTCGCCGGTGCCGCTCCGGCCTCCGCGCACGCCGCGCTCACCGGCAGCGACCCCGGGCAGGGGGCGGTGGTCGACCAGGCTCCCCAGCAGGTCTCGCTGACCTTCTCCGAGACCGTCTCCCTGTCCGACGACTCGCTGCGCGTGTTCGATCCCAAGGGCAAGCGGGCCGACACCGGCGAGGCGGCGGGCAGCGGCGGCACGACGTACGCCGTGAAACTACACTCGGGGCTGCCCGACGGCACCTACACGGTGACCTACCAGGTCGTCTCCGCCGACAGCCACCCCATCTCCGGCGCCTTCACCTTCTCCGTCGGCGCGCCCTCCGCGACCACCGTGTCCGTGGACGGCCGAAGGGCGGGCGACGGCCTGGTCGGCCGGCTCTACGGGCTCGGCCGCTATATGTCGTACGCCGGGTTCATCGTGCTGGTCGGCGGCTGCGCGTTCGTGCTGGCCTGCTGGCAGCGCGGCTCCGGGGTGCGGGCGGTGCAGCGGCTGGTCGTCTCCGGCTGGGTCGCACTGACCGCGGCCACGCTGGGGCTGCTGCTCCTGCGCGGCTCGTACACCACCTCCTCGAAGGTCGCCGACGTCTTCGACCTGGAACTGCTCGGCCAGGTCCTGCAGACCAAGACCGGTGCCGCGCTGGTGTCGCGGTTGCTGCTGCTCGCGGCCGGGGCCCTCTTCATCGCCGTCCTCTTCGGGGCGTACGACAAGAGGGAGGGCCAGGAGAAGCGGGATCTGGCGATGGGGCTGGCGATCGGCGGCGGTGTCGTGGCCGCCGGCCTCGCGGCGAGCTGGGCGATGGCCGAGCACGCCTCCACCGGGCTCCAGCCCGGCATCGCCATGCCGGTCGACGTCGTGCATCTGCTGGCCGTGGCCGGGTGGCTCGGCGGACTGAGCACCCTGCTGGTCGCGCTGTACCGGGCGCCCGCCAGGACTCCGCTGGACGCGAACGCCGTGCGCCGCTTCTCCCGGCTCGCCCTCGGCTGTGTGATCACCCTGGTCGCGACCGGGGTCTACCAGGCGTGGCGGCAGGTCGGCACCTGGTCGGCGCTGACCGGGACGCGGTACGGCCAACTGCTGCTGGTGAAGGCCGGGCTCGTGGCGCTGCTCGTCGGCATCGCGTGGATCTCGCGGCGGTGGACGGCCCGGCTGGCGGAGCTGCCGGTGGAGGCGGCCATCGCGAAGAAGGCCGTGCGGACGGGGGCGGGGGCGGGGGCGACGGCCTCCGCCGACTCGCGCTCCGCCGACTCGGGCTCCGGCGACTCGGGTTCCGAGAGCCCGGGTTCCGACGGCACGGGTTCCGACGGCCCGGACTCCGACGGTTCCGGCTCGGACACGACCCCCGCGCGGGCCGCACAGCTCGCCCGCCAGCGGGCCGCCGAGGAGAGCGCGCGGCGCAAGCGGGCGCGGGACGCCGACCCGCAGCGGTTCGGACTGCGCCGCTCGGTGCTGGCCGAAGCGTCCGTCGCCGTCGTGGTGCTCGCCGTGACCACGATGCTGACGTCCACCGAGCCGGGCCGCACCGAGGAGGAGGCCAAGGCGGCCACGTCGGCGGCCGCCTCGGTCTCGACGTCCGGCGCGGTCACCCTGGACATGCCGTTCGACACCGGCGGCGAGGATGGCAAGGGTCTCGTGCGCGTCGAACTCGACCCCGCGCGGGTCGGCGGCAACGAGATGCACGTCTACGTGGAACGGCCCAACGGCCGCGCCTTCGACGTCCCCGAGGTGAAGCTCTCGTTCACCCTGGAGTCCCAGGACGTGGGCCCGCTGCCCGTCGTCCCGGACCACATCACCACCGGACACTGGTCGGCGAGCGGGGTGCAGATCCCCATGGCCGGGGACTGGACGGTCGCCGTGACCGTGCGGACCTCCGACATCGACCAAACGACCGTCGACAAGAACGCGAAGATCGGCTGAACCACCATGGCTGACCAGTCCCTCCCCGAGGCCCGGACCTCCGAGGAGATCCCCGCCGCCCCGGCGTCCCCGGCCGGCGGGGGCGTCTCGCGGCGCACCCTGCTCGCCACCGCCGGTGCCACCGGGCTCGCGCTCGGCGCGGCGGGCGGTGCCGTCGGGTACGCGGCGGCGCCGGCCGGGGCGACGCCGCTCACCTCGGTCGGCGCCGGGGCGGCGATGTTTCACGGGAAACATCAGCCCGGCATCACCGAGGCCCTCCAGTCCCGAGGCCACCTCGTCGCCTTCGACCTGGCGCCCGGGGCCGGGCGCCGGGAGGCCGCCGCGCTGCTGCGCCGCTGGTCGGACACGGCCCGGCGGCTGATGGCGGGTGAGCCCGCGGCCCACGGGGACACCGGTGTCGCCCTGGACGCGGGACCCTCGTCCCTGACGGTCACCTTCGGCTTCGGACACAGCTTCTTCGGCCGTACGGGGCTTCAGAATCAGCGTCCGGTGTCCCTGGACCCGCTGCCCGACTTCTCCTCCGACCAACTGGACAAGGCGCGCAGCAACGGCGACCTGTGGGTGCAGATCGGCGCGAACGACGCCCTGGTCGCCTTCCACGCCCTGCGCGCGATCCAGAGGGACGCGGGGGACGCGGCCCGGGTGCGCTGGCAGATGAACGGCTTCAACCGGTCACCGGGCGCCACCGCGCACCCGATGACCGCCCGCAATCTGATGGGCCAGGTCGACGGCACGCGCAACCCCAAGCCGGCCGAGGCCGACTTCGACAAGCGGATCTTCGTGCCCGCCTCCGGTGCGAAGGACCCCGCGTGGATGGCGAACGGCTCCTACGCCGTCGTACGCCGTATCCGCATGCTCCTGGACGACTGGGACGAGCTGTCCACCAAGGCGCAGGAGGACGTCATCGGGCGGCGCAAGGGCGACGGGGCGCCGCTGTCGGGGGGTTCGGAGTCGGCCGAGATGGACCTGGAGAAGACCGACGCCGAGGGGAACCTGGTCGTCCCGGTCAACGCCCACGCGCGGATCAGCCGACCCGACCAGAACGGCGGGGCGGCCATGCTGCGGCGGCCCTTCTCCTTCCACGACGGCATCGGCGCGGACGGGGTCCCGGACGCGGGGCTGCTGTTCGTCTGCTGGCAGGCCGATCCGCTGCGCGGCTTCGTGCCGGTGCAGCGCAAACTCGACCGGGGGGACGCGCTGTCGCGGTTCGTCCGGCACGAGGCGAGCGGTCTGTTCGCGGTGCCGGGCGGGGCGGCGGAGGGGGAGTACGTGGGGCAGGGGCTGCTGGAGGGCTGAGAGGGCGGGCGGCTTCCGGGATGGCACGGCTATGCGGGCTGCCGTGTTTCAAACCACCCGCATGAGTGGTTGCCATGAGACGGGCAGGCTTGAGGTGCGGGCGGCCATTAGGGTGAGGACATGCCAGCGAGCTACGCGTATCTCGGCCCCGAGGGCACCTTCACCGAAGTCGCCCTGCGCACGCTCCCGGAGACAGCTACCCGGGAGCTGGTCCCCTATGTGTCCGTGCAGTCCGCGCTGGACGCGGTGCGCACCGGCGAGGCCGAGGCCGCGTTCGTGCCGATCGAGAACTCCGTGGAGGGCGGCATCACGACCACCCTGGACGAGCTGGTCGCGGGCGCGCCGCTGATGATCTACCGCGAGGTGCTGCTGTCGATCACCTTCGCGCTGCTGGTCAGGCCGGGCACGAAGCTGTCGGAGATCAAGACGGTCTCGGCCCACCCGGCCGCCCAGCCGCAGGTGCGCAACTGGCTGAGGAAGAACCTCCCCGACGCCCACTGGGAGTCGGCCGCGTCCAACGCGGACGCCGCCCGGCTGGTCCAGGAGGGACGGTACGACGCCGCATTCGCCGGTGAGTTCGCGGCGGCCCGGTACGGCCTGGAGGCCCTGGAGACCGAGATCCACGACGCGGAGAACGCACAGACGCGCTTCGTGCTGGTGGGGCGGCCGGCCAGGCCCGCCGCGCCGACCGGTGCCGACAAGACCTCCGTGGTGCTGTGGCAGCGCGACGACCACCCCGGCGGGCTGCGCGACCTGCTCGGCGAGTTCGCCACCCGTGGCATCAACCTGATGCTGCTGCAGTCCCGCCCGACCGGCGCCGGCATCGGCAACTACTGCTTCTGCGTCGACGCCGAGGGCCATATCTCCGACCGGCGGGTGTCCGAGGCCCTGATGGGGCTGAAGCGGATCTGCCTGGAGGTGCGGTACCTGGGCTCGTACCCGCGTGCCGACGCGGAGATCGCGGACGTCAGCCCGCCGCGGCTGGGGACCTCGGACGCGGAGTTCGTCGCGGCGGCGGACTGGGTGGCGCGCTGCCAGGACGGCCGCTTCTAGGCGGACGCGGACGGCCCTGACGCGGAGGCGTGGGCCTCAGGCGGAGGTGACCCTCGGGCGGAGGGGTGGCGCTCAGGCGGGGGTGGCCGAGCTGTCCGGCGCAGGCTTCTGGACGGTTTTCGGCCGATCACACCTGTCGTACCTGCGGATCTTTGTTATCCACAGGAGTTATCCACAGGTCCGCTTCTCGACCTGTGCACAAGTCGACATCGAAGCGCCATGCAGTCGACAAATCGCCCTGACCCGGCCAACCGCGTCCACCCGGGCGCAAGTCACCCTTCGTCCACGCGTTTCCTTTGATCAATCCTTTGAGGTGACGCATTTCCACTCGAAGGTGGACCTGATGAAGGTTTACCCAGGGAATCGCAGGGAGCGGCGAAGGGTTCCGGAGTGATCAATTCCGGCATCCACAGATCTTCCACACAGCCTGTGGATAACTTTTCACGGCTGTGGACCGCTGTGGACAACGCGGGCCGGGCGAGGCCTCAAGTCCCGTTCTTCGCAAGGGAATCCAGTCAACAGGACGCACGTCACATGCCTCGTCCCGGGGAGTGAGACGCTTTTTCATTGACACGCCCTGACGTCGAACGATGCCGATCGGCCCGCTTCGACATATAAGGCAATTCCCCCATAACGGCATGTAAGCCGCAGCTCTGAATAGTGAGTCGTGGGGCGTCACCCCGCACCGGTAGCCTTGAGCGCGTGATTGACCTTCGCCTGCTCCGTGAGGACCCCGACCGTGTGCGCGCTTCCCAGCGCGCCCGTGGAGAGGACGTCGCGCTCGTCGACTCCCTCCTCTCCGCCGACGAGCGGCGCAGGTCGTCCGGCGTCCGCTTCGACGAGCTGCGCGCCGAGCAGAAGGCGCTCGGCAAGCTGATTCCCAAGGCCACGCCCGAGGAGCGCGCGGAGCTCCTGCAGAAGGCGGAGCAGCTCAAGACCGACGTCAAGGCCGCCGAGGCCGCGCAGAACGAGGCCGACGAGGAGACCAAGCGGCTCGCGCAGTCCCTCGGCAACCTCGTGCACCCGGACGTCCCGGTCGGCGGCGAGGAGGACTTCGTCGTCCTGGAGACGCACGGGACCATCCGCGACTTCGCCGCCGAGGGCTTCGAGCCCAAGGACCACCTGGAACTCGGCGAGGCCCTCGGCGCCATCGACGTCGAGCGCGGCGCGAAGGTGTCCGGCTCTCGCTTCTATTACCTGACGGGCGTCGGCGCCCTGCTGGAGCTGGCGCTGGTCAACGCGGCGATCGCCCAGGCCACCGCGGCCGGGTTCATCCCGATGCTGACCCCCGCGCTGGTCCGCCCGCGCGCCATGGAGGGCACCGGCTTCCTCGGCCAGGCCGCGGAGAACGTCTACCACCTGGAGAAGGACGACTACTACCTGGTCGGCACCTCCGAGGTACCGCTCGCCGCGTACCACATGGACGAGATCCTCGACGCCGGCCAGCTGCCGCTGCGCTACGCGGGGTTCTCCCCGTGCTTCCGCCGCGAGGCCGGCACCTACGGCAAGGACACCCGGGGCATCTTCCGCGTCCACCAGTTCGACAAGGTCGAGATGTTCTCGTACGTCGCTCCCGAGGACGCCGAGAACGAGCACAAGCGGCTGCTGGAGTGGGAGAAGCAGTGGCTGACCGGCCTGGAGCTGCCCTTCCAGGTCATCGACGTGGCCTCGGGCGACCTGGGTGCCTCCGCCTCCCGCAAGTACGACTGCGAGGCGTGGATCCCGACCCAGGGCAAGTACCGCGAGCTGACCTCGGCCTCCAACTGCGACAGCTTCCAGGCCCGCCGCCTGTCGGTGCGCGTGCGTGAGGGCAAGCAGGTCAAGCCGCTGGCCACGCTCAACGGCACGCTCTGCGCCGTCCCGCGCACCATCGTGGCCATCCTGGAGAACCACCAGCAGGCCGACGGCTCGGTGCGCGTGCCCGAGGTGCTGCGGCCCTACCTCGGCGGTCGCGAGGTGCTGGAGCCGGTGTCCAAGTGACCACCGGGTTCCCCTACCGGCTGATCGCCACCGACCTCGACGGAACGCTCCTGCGGTCCGACGAGTCGGTCTCCGAGCGCACCCGTGAGGCGCTCGCCGCGGCCACCGCGGCGGGCGCCGCCCACATCGTCGTGACGGGGCGCGCGGTGCCCTGGACCCGGCACATCCTCGACGACCTCGGCTACCAGGGCCTCGCGGTCTGCGGCCAGGGCGCGCAGGTGTACCACGCCGGGGAGCACAGGCTGCTGACCTCGGTGACGCTGGACCGGCAGCTGGCCGGGGTCGCCCTGGCCAAGATCGAGGCCGAGGTCGGCCCGCTGTATCTGGCCGCGAGCCGGGACGGACTGGACGGCGAGGTACTGGTGGGGCCGGGATACGCGCTCACCGGCGCACTCCCCGCCACCCCGTTCAGCGATGCGGCGGACCTGTGGTCGGCGCCGCTGAACAAGATCTACATACAGCACCCCTCGCTGTCGGACGACGAGCTCGCGGAGGCGGCCCGGCGCGCCGCGGGTGGCTTCGTCACCGTCGCCATGGCCGGTGCGGGCATCGTCGAGCTGCTTCCGCTGGGCCTGTCGAAGGCGACGGGGCTGTCGCTGGCGGCCCGTCGGCTCGGCCTGAAGGCCGCGGACACGCTCGCCTTCGGTGACATGCCGAACGATGTGCCGATGTTCGCGTGGGCCGCTCGGGGTGTGGCCATGGCCAACGCCCATGAGGAGCTCAAGGCCGTGGCCGATGAGGTGACCGCCTCCCATGAGGAGGACGGGATCGCCGTGGTTCTGGAGCGTCTGCTCGGCTGATGCCGTCGTAGGGATGCGGGAGGTGGTCTTCTCGCGCCCACGCGGCGGAGCCGTGCATCGATCCGGCCCGGCGCCCCTCGGGTACGTCCATCTCGCCCCGGGTTCCCAAGCACGGCTCAGTCCCAGTGACAACGTCTTGCGGAGGATGCACGGATCGAACGTGCGCGGGGTCGCCCCCGACCACGGCTTAGCAAGCCGGTGCCTTACCACTCGGCCAATCCTCCGGGAGGGCGGCCTCACGCGAAGTGGTGTTCGCGTGCTCGAAGCGGCCGCCCGGGCAGCTTGCGCACGGCGGGCTCGGACGGAGGGGTAACTACTCCGGAGCCTGCCGCGAGCTGCCCTGTGGGGAACTCGACGGACTGTCGTGCATGGACATCGTCGTGCTCCTCCCCAGATCATGGCGCCGGTGACGCGCGCTCGCGCCCGGCGTGGACATCAACCACTGTGCCGGTACGGCGAGTCGCGCGCCACCGAATTAACGCGTGCCGGTCACTCCTCGCCCGCCAGCGTCAGCGTGCGCAGCTTCTGGCCGGCGTACCAGGTGGCGAGCACCGTCACCGCGACCAGCAGCACCGTCGCCGTCGTCAGGCCGACGTCGGAGGTGATGAGGTCACCGCCCGCGACCTTCTGGGCCACGGCCAGGGACCACTGCTGCACGCTGAGGGTGCGGGCGCCGGGCACCAGGGAGCCGAACAGGGCCTCCCAGACGAGGGCGTAGACCAGGCCGAAGACCACCGCGTGCCGGGAGACCGTGCCGAGCAGCAGGAACACGGCGGCGTAGGCGATGGAGGAGACCAGCGCGGCGACCGTGTAGGCGACCGCTATCTGCTGGCCGTTGCCGTTGAGGATGAACCCGGCGACGAAGGTCGGCAGCGCCGAGAACACCATCGTCACCGCGATCGCCACGATCAGCTTGGTGAAGATGATCGTGGGCCGCTTCACCGGCTTGGACAGGAGATAGACGACCGAGCCGTCGTCGATCTCCGGGCCGATCGCGCCGGTGCCCGCGATGACACCGATGATCGGCACCATCGTGGCCAGTGCCAGTCCGCCGAGCAGGTCGGACGCCGTCTGGTCGTCCGCTCCCGCGAGGCCGCGCACGACCACGGAGATGGCGATGAGCAGCAGCGGCAGCGCGCCGAGGATGAGGGCCCGGCGCCGGCCGAGCAGGGCCCGGTACGTGAGCCGGGCGACTGTGGGGTCGTACATGCTTCGGCCTCCTACGCCGCGACCAGGTAAGAGAAGACGGACTCCAGGGACTCGTCGGACGGCGAGACCGTCAGCAGGCGAATGCCGTTGTCCCGGGCGACCTGCGGGAGCAGGGTCGTGAAGCGGCCGAAGTCGACCGCCTGGACGCGCAGCGCGCCCTCGGTGACGTCGACCTCGATGCCGGCCGTCGAGGGGTCGGCGATCAGCGCGGCCGCGAGGGCGCGGTCGTCGCTGGAGCGGACCAGGTAGCGGTGCGGGCGGTCGGTCATCAGGCGGCGGATCTTGCGGAAGTCGCCGCTGGCCGCGTGCCTCCCCGCCACGACGACCTCGATGTGCCAGGCGAGCTGTTCGACCTCTTCGAGGATGTGGGAGGAGAACAGCACCGTGCGGCCCTCGTCGCCCATGCGCCGCAGTAGGTCCATCAGCTGCATGCGCTGGCGCGGGTCCATGCCGTTGAAGGGCTCGTCGAGCAGCAGCAGGGAGGGGTCGTGGACCAGGGCCGAGGCCATCTTCACGCGCTGGCGCATGCCCTTGGAGTACGTGGAGATCTTGCGGTCCTGCGCGTACTCCATCTCGACCGTGGCGAGCGCCTTCTGGGCGGCCTTGGCGCCCAGGCCGTGCAACTCGGCGTTGGCGACGACGAATTCGCGGCCGGTGAGGAAGTCGTACATCGCCTCGCGCTCGGGGACGATGCCGATGTGCTTGTAGATGGCCTCGTTGCGCCAGACCTGCTGTCCGTCGAGGGTGACGGTGCCGGTGGAGGGGGCGAGGAAGCCGCCCATCATGTTGATGAGGGTGGACTTGCCGGCGCCGTTCGGGCCGAGCAGGCCGGTGACGCCAGGGCCGATGCTCATGGTGATGTCGTTGACGGCGACCACGTTGCCGAACCAGCGGGAGACGTGGTCGATGTTGAGCGTGGTCACAGGCCCACCTTCTTGTAGCGGCGGATCAGGAGGCCGTAGCAGGCGGCGATCAGGCCGAGGGCGACGAGGACGTAGACCGCTCCCTCGCCGTGGGAGGGGCCGACGCCTCCGGGGAAGGAGGAGGGGGCGCCGAGGAACGCCGACTGGACTCCGTCGATGAGCGTGACCGGCGAGAAGAGGCCGATCCAGGCGATCGCGCCCGAGCTGTCCTGGAGCTCGGCAATGCCCTGGAGGGCGGAGACGGCGCCGTAGGAGATGGTGAACACCGCGATGACGGCGGCGATGCCGAAGCCGCGCCGCGGGGTGACGGAGGCGATCACCAGGCTGATTCCGGCGAACAGCAGCGAGAGCAGTGTCACGGACACGAGCCCCTGCCCGAATCCCTTGGTCTGGTCGGCGAAGTCGAGCTTGGCCAGCAGCGCGCCGATGTAGAGCACCAGTACCGGGGCCACCGTGAGGATGAACAGGGCGGAGGCCAGTGCCGCGAACTTGGCGCGTACGTAGTCGGCGGTCTCGATGGGCCGCGAGAAGTACAGCGGGACCGTCTTGAAGCGCAGGTCGCGGGAGACGGACTGGGGTGCCTGGGAGGCGACGTACAGGCTGATGACGGCCTGGAGGAAGATCGCGTATTCCGTGTAACCGACCGGCAGGCTCTTGGACTTGGTGAAGACCGCGACGGCCACCATGATCGCGGCGGGCACGCACATCACCACGAACAGCAGCATCGGCAACACCTTGGACTTCACCGAGCGGCCGAGGCCGTAGGCGCCGCGCAGGGACTGCGAGTACAGCGAGAGGGTGGCGTAGGAGCGGCCGAGGCGGGGGCCGTCGTAGTTGCGGTAGCCGATGTTGTGGATGCGGGTCTGGTCACCCGGGGGTGCCGCCAGGGGGTGTTCAGCTGCCATGGCCGACGGCCTCCTTCGGCTGCTCGTCGCTGTGCTCGTCGGCGGAGGCGAAGACCTCCGCGATGTGATGCCTGCGCTGCTCCATGCGCACCAGGCCGAGGCCGAGGTCGGCGACGGTGTCGCGGACCACGTCGTAGGTCTCCTCGCCCTGGGCGGTCAGCAGCAGGACGTGGCCGGCGCCGGGCAGGCCGCTGCCGTCCTGGACCGCGACCCCGCGCGCGTGCAGCGCCTCGCGCATGGCGCGGGTGCCGTCGGGGTGCTGGTCGGAGTCGGTGACCTCGACGGCGAGGGTGGTGGTGGTCTGGGTGAAGTCGGTGGTGGAGCTGGAGCGCAGGAGCTTGCCGCCGTCGATGACGACGACGTGGTCGCAGGTGCGCTCCAGTTCGCCCAGCAGGTGGGAGGTGACCAGGACCGAGATGCCGAAGTCGGTGTGGATGCGGCGGATCAGGCCCAGCATGTCGTCGCGGCCGACCGGGTCCAGGCCGTTGGTCGGCTCGTCCAGGAAGACCAGCCGCGGGTCGTGGACCAGCGCCTGGGCCAGCTTCACGCGCTGCTTCATGCCGGTGGAGTAGCCGCCTATGGGGCGGTAGCGCTCCTCGTACAGGCCGACATGGCGCAGGGTGTCCGCGGTGCGTTCGCGGGCGGCGGCGGGCGGCAGGCCGGACATGCGGGCCATGTGCACGACGAACTCGGTGGCCGAGACGTCGGGCGGCAGGCAGTCGTGCTCCGGCATGTAGCCCACGCGCTCGCGGATGGCGGCGCCCTCGGTGGCGACGTCGAGTCCGAGCACGGCGGCACGGCCCTCGCTCGCGGGGGACAGACCCAGCAGGATCTTGATCAGGGTGGACTTGCCGGCGCCGTTGGCTCCGACGAGTCCGGTCACACCGGCTCCGATGTCCACGGACAGCCGGTCGAGCGCGGTCACCCGGGGGAACCGCTTGCTCAGGCTTTCGGTCGCGATCACAGTCACGTCATCGACGGTAGTGACCCGGACCACGCCGGTCGTCAGCCTCCAGAGCCGTCTTGGCGTCACCCTCCAGTCGTACGGGACGTTAAGGGTCACCCTGAGGTCGGGGTAGGGGACACCCTGAGCCGTTCCATCGCCGGGCTCCGCCGGCCCGTGACCGACAGCCCGCGACCGCCCTATTGACGCCGACTCTAACAAGGTGCGAGATTCGGCGGTGTCAAGTTACGGACACGTACCGCAGCCGTGTGGACCGGGTGGGACGGGGCGGCATGGCGACGGCAGTGCCAGACGGGATATCCGCGGAGCTGCGCGGATTCAGGACGGTGCAGCGGCTCGCCTACGAGTGCGCCGAGGCGGTGGCGGCACAGCTGAAGCCGGGCGTCACCGAGCGTGAGGCCGCGCGCATGCAGCGGGAGTGGCTGCGCGAGCGGGGCGTGCGGGACTGGTTCCACCTGCCCTTCGCCTGGTTCGGCGACCGCACGGCGTTCGCGGGCTTCCGCGTTCCGCTCCAGTTCTTCCCGACCAACCGGGCGCTGGAGCCGGGGATGCCGTTCATCCTCGACATGGCCCCGGTGTACGAGGGCTTCACGGCGGACATCGGCTACTCCGGCTCGCTCGGCCTCAACCCCGTGCAGAACCGGCTGATGGACGACCTCCAGGCACACCGCCGGCTGATCCTGCGCGAGGTGCGCGAACGCCGCTCGCTGCGGGAGATCTACGAGGACGTGGACCGGCTCATGGTCCTCCAGGGCTACGCCAACCGGCACCGCGCCTACCCCTTCGGAGTGATCGCCCACAAGGTCGACAAGGTCGCCCCGCGCCGGTTCGCGCCGACGGTGTTCGGCTTCGGCACGCAGTCCCTGAAGGGCCTGGCGTCCGATGCCCTGCACGGCCACCGTGAGGGCTGGTCGCCGCTGTGGTCGCCGTACCGCTTCTCCGACCATCCGCCGCAGCCGGGGCTGTGGGCGGTCGAGCCCCATCTCGGATTCCGGGGCACCGGCGCGAAGTTCGAGGAGATCCTCGTCGTCACCGACTCGCGGGACCCCGAGGAGAGCGCCTTCTGGCTGGACGACGATCTGCCCCACGTGCGGCGCTGGGCGGAGGAGAAGTGAGCATGCTCCAGGGTGCGCGGGAGCGCCGGGTGCGGACCGGCGGCATCGAGCTGTGCGTCGCCGAGCTGGGTGACACGCAGGCGCCGACGGTGGTGCTCGTGCACGGCTACCCGGACAGCAAGGAGGTGTGGTCCGAGGTCGCGCCGCGCCTGGCCGAGAACTTCCACGTCGTCCTCTACGACGTCCGCGGCCACGGGCGATCCACCGCTCCCGAGCCGCTGCGCGGGGGCTTCACGCTGGAGAAGCTCACGGACGACTTCCTGGCGGTCGTGGACGCGGTCAGCCCCGGCCGGCCGGTGCACCTGGTCGGGCACGACTGGGGCTCCGTGCAGTCCTGGGAGTTCGTCACCGTCAAGCGCACCGAGGGCCGCATCGCCTCCTTCACCTCGATGTCCGGCCCGTCCCTGGACCATTTCGGCTACTGGATCAACAACCGCCTCAAGCGCCCCACCCCGCGCCGGATCGGCCAACTCCTCGGCCAGGGCGCCAAGTCGTGGTACGTCTACCTTCTGCACACCCCCGCCCTGCCGGAGCTGGCCTGGCGCGGTCCGCTGGGCAGGCGCTGGCCCGGCATCCTGGAGCGGGTGGAGAAGGTGCCCGGTGGCAACTACCCGACCCCGTCGCTGCCTTCGGACGCGGCGCGCGGAGCCTGGCTGTACCGGGACAACATAAGCGCACGGCTGCGCAGGCCGCGCCCGGACGCGTACGCGCACGCACCTGTTCAGCTCATCACGCCGCTCGGCGACGCCTTCCTCTCCGAGCGGCTCTACGACGAACTGGAGCTGTGGGCACGGCAGCTGACCCGGCGCACCCTGCCCGCCAAGCACTGGGTGCCGCGCACCCGGCCCGAGCAGCTCTCGGCCTGGATCACCGAGTTCGTGTCCGGCATCGAGGGCGGCCGCACCGAAGTCACGCCGACCGGAGACCACTTCGAGCGGTTCGGCGGACAGCTCGTGCTGGTCACGGGGGCGGGCAGCGGAATCGGCCGGGCCACCGCGTTCGCGTTCGCCGAGGCGGGCGCGCGGGTCATCGTCGTCGACCGGGACACCGAAAGCGCGGTGCGCACCGCCGAGTTGGCGCGGTTGACGGGAGCGCCGCAGGCGTGGGCGGAGACGGTCGACGTGTCCGACGCGCAGGCGATGGAGAAGCTCGCCGAGAAGGTCGCGCGTGAACACGGCGTGGTGGACGTGCTGGTGAACAACGCCGGGATCGGCCTGTCCGGCTCCTTCTTCGAGACCACACCGGAGGACTGGAAGAAGATCCTCGACGTCAACTTGTGGGGTGTGATCCATGGTTGCCGTCTCTTCGGGCGGCAGATGGCCGAGCGCGGCCAGGGTGGGCACATCGTGAACACCGCGTCGGCGGCGGCGTTCCAGCCCTCGCGCGCGCTGCCCGCCTACAGCACCTCCAAGGCGGCGGTGCTGATGCTCAGCGAGTGCCTGCGCGCCGAACTCGCGGGCCAGGGAATCGGGGTGAGCGCGATCTGCCCCGGTCTGGTGAACACCAACATCACCTCCACGGCACGCTTCGTGGGCGTGGACGAGGCGGAGGAGAAGCGTCGGCAGAAGAACTCCTCGCGTCTGTACGGACTGCGCAACTACCCTCCGGAGAAGGTCGCGGAGGCGATCCTGCGGGCCGTGGTACGCAACGAGGCGGTCGTGCCGGTGACCCCCGAGGCACGCGCAGCGCACGCCTTGTCCCGTTTCGCTCCGGGGCTGTTGAGGCGTCTGGCACGGGTGGAACCGCGCCTGTAGAGGCGAATGTGCCTACTGGGGCGGGTGTTTCATCAACAGGTGTGTACGGAGATTCAGTTCGTCAAGTTACGGACTTGTTAAGCAACTTGGCGAACTGCCGCAAAAACAACAGTGGTTGTCCACATCCAGGCCAATTTACCTGTGGATAACCGCTGTTGTTTGTGGATCAAACCTCCGCCGGAAAGAAAGTGCGTGAGAGTCGCCCGCTCGGCATGCTGTGTCGCATGGACGAAAGACGCACCGTGAAGGTGTCGAAGTACCTCTCCAAGCATCTACGCCACCAGCCGGAGCGGATCGGACTCACCCTGGACGAGGGCGGCTGGGTGGAGATCGACACGCTGATCACGGCCGCCACCGCGCACGGGTTCCACTTCACGCGCGAGGAACTGGATCATGTGGTGGCCGCGAACGACAAGAAACGCTTCGCCGTCGAGGGCACCCGGATCCGCGCCAGCCAGGGCCACAGCGTCGAGGTGGAGCTGGGCCTGCCGCCGGCGACCCCGCCGCCGTATCTGTACCACGGGACCGTGGCCCGCAATCTGGACGCGATCCGCGCGGAGGGGCTGCGGCCGATGAACCGCCATGACGTGCATCTGTCCGCGGACCGGGAGACCGCCACGCGGGTCGGTGCCCGTCGGGGGCGGCCCGTCGTGCTGACGGTGGACGCGGGCGCCATGCACCGGGACGGCCATGTCTTCCACGTCAGCGCGAACGGGGTGTGGCTGACGAAGGCCGTGCCGCCGGGCTATCTGCGGTTCTCGGAGTCGCACTGAGGCGCCCGCCGCGGCCGGGGACCGCGCCGGGCTGAAGCTGGGACCGAGACGCGTCGAGGCGGAGCCGGGCCGACTGGCTGAGACCGCGCCGCGCTGAGGGTGGGAACGAGCCGTGTCGAAGCGGAGCACGGTGGCGGGATCGCTGGCCCACACGGCTGCGGAGAGCCCGTGGCCCGGAGTGCGGCGAGGTCCCGCTGGGGGCCGGGAACGCCTCCGCGCTCGACGCCAGGAGCCAGGAACACCTGCGTGCTCGACGGCCAGGAGCCGGGTACGCCCGACGGCCGGGGCCCGGGCCGCCCAGATGTGCGGACTGCCGCACGCCCGTGCGGGCATATGCGCGAGAATGGCCGGGTGACCTCAGCGACGCGACAGCCCGAGCCCCCGGCCTCCTCCCCGCTCTCGACCTCGCTCGACGCCATATCGCCCGGCCGGGCGGGCGACCCGGTCGTCCGACCGCGACTGATCGCCACCGACCTCGACGGCACGCTCCTGCGTGACGACAAGTCGGTCTCCCCGCGGACGGTGGCCGCGCTGGCCGCCGCCGAGGAGGCCGGCATCGAGGTCTTCTTCGTCACCGGCCGCCCGGCCCGCTGGATGGACGTCGTCAGCGACCACGTCCACGGCCACGGCCTGGCCATCTGCGGCAACGGCGCCGCCGTCGTCGACCTGCACGGCGGTCCCGGCGCGCACCGCTTCGTCAAGGTGCGCGAGCTGGCCCGGGAGAACGCCCTGGACTCCGTACGGCTGCTGCGGGACGCCGCGCCCGGCACGATGTACGCCGTCGAGCAGACGTACGGCTTCAACCAGGAGCCGGACTACCCGAAGCTGCACATGGAGGTCCCGGACGCCCTGGCGTCCGCCGAGGAACTGCTCGGCCCGGACGCGCCAGGCGCCGGCGAACCCGTGCTGAAGATCCTCGCCTTCCACCCCACGCTCGACCCCGACGCCTTCCTCACCCTGGCCCGCCTCGCCATCGGCGAGCGCGCGAACGTCACCCGTTCCAGCCCCAGCGCCCTGCTGGAGATCAGCGGCCCCGGCGTCTCCAAGGCCAGCACCCTCGCCCTGTGCTGCGCCGAACGCGGCATCTCGCACGAGGAGGTCGTGGCCTTCGGCGACATGCCGAACGACGTCGAGATGCTCACCTGGGCGGGCCGCTCCTACGCGATGGGCAACGCCCACCCGGACGTGCTCGCCGCGGCCTCGGGCCATACGGTCGCCAACAACGAGGACGGGGTGGCCGTGGTGATCGAGGAGTTGCTGGCGCGGGCCTAGGGCCTCCGCCCGGCCGTCACAGGTTCACCCCCCGCGCGGCCAGCCACGGCACCGGGTCGACCCCCGAGCCCAGCTCGGGCGTGACCCGGACCTCGAAGTGCAGATGCGGGCCGGTCGAGTTGCCGGTCGTGCCGGACTGGCCGATCCACTGCCCGGCGGTCACCCGCTCGCCCTCGTCGACGGCGACCGAGGCCAGATGGGCGTACTGCGTGTAGTAGCCGCCTGGATGCTCGACGAGCACCTGGATGCCGAAGGCACCCCCGCAGGACACGGCCGCCACCCTGCCGTCGCCGACCGAGCGCACCGGCGTACCGATCGACACCGCGAAGTCCTGCCCGGTGTGCCGGTTCGCCCAACGGTCGCCACCGCTGCCGAAGCCCGCCGACAGCTCGTACGTCTCCACCGGCGCCACCCAGCCCTGGGTGACCGGTGCGGGCGGCTGTTCGAGCCGTGCCGCACCCCGGCAGCTGCCCGCGAGGGCCGAGGCGTCCGCCTCTCCCTGGAGCCGGGAGCGCGCCTCCTCCAGCTTCAGCTCGATGGTCTGCTTCAGTGCGTCGAGTTCACCCCTGCGCTTCTCCAGGTCCCGCCACGCCGCCGCGGCCTTCACCTCGTCGGCCGCGAGCCGCTCCTCCGCGCGGCGGTTCTTGTCGATCGCGTTGTCGAGCGCCAGGTTGGCCTGCGAGAACATGTGCTGACCGCGCATCAGCTCCTCCGGGGTGCCGGCCAGCACGATCTGCGCGGCGACCGGCAGCCCGCCGCCGTCGCGGTACTGGGCGCGCGCGAGCCGGCCCAGATCCTCGCGCAGCAAGGCGATCTCCCGCCGCTGGCGGTCCAGCAGCGCCTCGTAGTGCTGCGCCTGCGCCCGCTGCCCCTCGGCCGCCCGCCGCCCGTCCTCGTACTGCCGGGTGGCCACCGCCGCGTCCGCGTACAGCCGGGCCACCTGCGCCGCCGTGCTGTCGGCGGCACCGCCGGGGTCGGAGGCCGCGGGGCGCGCGGCGAGGACGGCGCCCGCGATCAGCAGCACCGGAACGATCAGGGGGTGACGGCGAAGTGAGGGCATGTCAGTGATCGTGGCCCCGGTCCCCACTCCGAGTCCTGTTCAAGTCGTACGGCTGGGGGACCCATTGCTGCAAATGGGGTGACGAGGCGTCACCCCAGGGCGTCACCACAGCCGTCCCACACCTGTCACCGCACCCGGCTCCTGGCGGCGGTCGCCGGAGCGCCCCGACGACCGGACCTCCGCCCCCTTGCCGCCGCGACCGGACCTCTGCCCCTTGCCACCGCGGCCGGGGCCTACGGCGTCGCCACCGCCAGGGCCTCCGTCGCCGCCTCCCGCTCCGCCATCTCCCGCAAGGGGCCTGCCACGGCGGTCAGTTCCGCGAAGCCGCCGCGCTGGACCACCTGCCCGTCGGCCAGCACGATCACCTCGTCCACGTCGCGCAGTCCGGCCAGCCGGTGCGTGATCAGCAGCGTCGTCCGGCCCTCGGTGGCGGCCAGCAGATCGGCGGTCAGCGCGTCGGCCGTGGGCAGGTCGAGATGCTCGGCGGGCTCGTCGAGGACCAGCACGGGGAAGTCGGCGAGCAGCGCGCGGGCCAGCGCCAGCCGCTGCCGCTGCCCGCCGGACAGCCGGGCCCCGTGCTCCCCGACCAGCGTGTCGAGCCCGTCCGGGAGGCCCTCCACCCAGTCGAGCAGCCGCACCCGGGCCAGCGCGTCGCACAGTTCGGCGTCGGTGGCCCCGCGCCGCGCCAGCAGCAGGTTCTCCCGTACGGAGCTGTCGAAGAGGTGCGCGTCCTGCGCGCACAGCCCGACGAGCCGCCGTACGTCGTCGCCGTCGAGCGCGTACGCGTCCACACCGCCGAGCGTGTACGAGCCCGCGTCCGCGTCCAGGAAGCGCAGCAGCACCTGCGCCAGCGTGGTCTTGCCGGACCCGGACGCCCCGACCACGGCCACTCGGTGGCCCCGCTCCAGCCGCAGCTCCAGCCCGGCCAGCGCAGCCCGGTCCTGCCCGGCGTGCCGCGCGGCCAGGTCCTTGACGACGAGCGGGAACGGCGAGGCGGGCGCCTGCCGCGGCCGCTGCGGCTCACGCACGGGCTCGGGGGCGTCCAGCACCTCGTAGACCCGCTCCGCGCTCTTGCGCACGCGCTGCCGGAACTGCACGGCGAGCGGCAGCCCGAGCACGGCCTCGAAGGCGGCCAGCGGGGTCAGCACGACCACGGCCATGGTCACGCCGCTCAGCCGCCCGTCGGCCACCGCCTGCGCGCCCACCAGCGCGGCCCCGGCCACAGTCATTCCGCAGACCAGTGCGGTGAGTCCGTCGCCGAGCGCGGTCGCCGCAGCCGTGCGCGAGGCGATCCGGGTGAGCTCCCGGTCCGCGTCCCGTGCCTCGGCCGTACGGCGGGGCAGCGCTCCGGCGACGGTGAGTTCCGCGGTACCGGAGAGCAGGTCGGCGACGCGCGTGGCGAGCGCGCCCCGGGCGGGCGCCAGCCGGCGCTCGGCCCGGCGGGCGACCGCACCCGTGACGAGGGGCACCCCGGCCCCGGCCGCGAGCAGTCCGATCGCCAGGACCGCGCCCGCCTCCGGCAGCAGCCAGCCCGTGAGGGCCACGGACAGCGCCGACACCAGCGTCGCCGCCCCGGCAGGCAGCAGCCACCGAAGCCAGTAGTCCTGTAGGGCGTCCACATCGGCGACGAGACGGCTGAGCAGGTCGCCGCGGCGGGTGGCGCGCAGCCCGGCGGGCGCCAGCCGTTCCAGACGCCGGTACACCGCGACCCGGGTGTCGGCCAGCATCCGCAGCACGGCGTCGTGCGCCACCAGCCGCTCCCCGTACCGGAACACCGCCCGGCCGATGCCGAAAGCGCGCGTGGCCGTCACGGCCACCATCAGATACAGCACGGGCGGCTGCTGCGAGGCCCGCGAGATGAGCCACCCGGAGGTCGCCATGAGCCCGACGGCACTCGCGAGGGCGAGGCTGCCCAGCACCAGGGCGAGAGCGAGCCGGCCGCGCCGGGGGCCGGCGAGGGCGCGGACGCGGGCGAGGACAGGCGTCATGGGCCGGTCCGACGGGGAGGCGGCTGCCGCCTGCTCAGGAGCAGGGGTGTGTTCGGGCGTCTCCTCGGCGGCGGTTCGGGCCGCCGGGGTCGTCGCCGTGGTCCGGGCCCGGGGTGTCCCCTCGGGCTCCTGCGGGGCCTCCAGCCGTACCACCCGGTCCGCCACCGCCAGCAGCGCCGGCCGGTGCACGACGAGCAGCACCGTGCGCCCGGCGGACAGCCGCCGCACCGCGGCCACGACCTCGGCCTCGGTCTCCCCGTCCAGCGCGGCCGTCGGCTCGTCGAGGAGCAGCACGGGACGGTCGGCGAGGAAGGCCCGCGCCAGCGCGAGCCGCTGCCGCTGCCCGGCCGAGAGCCCGGCCCCGTCCTCGCCGAGCATAGTGGCGGCGCCGAGGGGCAGCGCGTCCACGAACTCCAGCGCCCCGGCGTCCCGCAGGGCCCGTCGTACGGCTGTGTCGTCGGCGTCGGGACGGGCGAGCCGGACGTTGTCCGCGATGGTCCCGGCGTACAGATGCGGCCGCTGCGGCACCCACGCGACCGTGGACCGCCACTGCTCCAGGTCGGTCCCGGCGAGGTCCGCCCCGCCGACCCGCACCTGTCCGGCGGTCGGTCTCACGAACCCCAGCAGGACGTGCAGCAGCGTCGACTTGCCCGCGCCGCTCGGTCCGACGAGCGCCACCGTCTCCCCGGGCCGCACGGCGAAGGAGACATCGGTGACGGCGTCCGCCGACCGGCCGGGGTAGCGGACATGGACGCCGTCGAGGTCGAGCGAGAGCTCCCCCGCGGGCGCGGGCCCGGTGCCGGAGTCCGGAACGGGCGTCTCCAGGACCTCGAAGATCTCCTCGGCGGCCGCGAGTCCCTCCGCCGCCGCGTGATACTGCGCGCCCACCTGCCGCAGCGGCAGATACGCCTCGGGGGCGAGCACGAGGATGACCAGCCCGGTGTAGAGGTCCATCTCGCCGTGCACGAGGCGCATGCCGATCGTCACGGCGACCAGGGCCACCGAGATGGTGGCCAGCAGTTCCAGCGCGAAGGAGGACAGGAAGGCGATCCGCAGGGTCCGCATGGTCGCCTGGCGGTACTCGCCGGTGATGCGCTTGATCGACTCGGCCTGGGCCTTGGCCCGGCCGAACACCTTCAGCGTCGGCAGTCCCGCGACGACGTCCAGGAAGTGGCCGGACAGCCGGGACAGCAGCTGCCACTGACGGTCCATGTGCGCCTGGGTGGCCCAGCCGATCAGCATCATGAAGACCGGGATGAGCGGCAGGGTGGCGACGATGATCGCGGCGGACACCCAGTCCTCGGTGACGATCCGGGCCAGCACCGCCACGGGTACCACCACCGCGAGCCCCAACTGCGGCAGATAGCGGGAGAAGTAGTCGTCCAGGGCGTCCACGCCCCGGGTGGCGAGCGCGACGAGCGATCCGGTCCGCTGACCGCTCAGCCAGCCCGGACCGAGCCGCACCGCGCGCTCCAGCAGCCGCCCCCGCAGCTCCGACTTCACGGCCGCGCTTGCGCGATGGGCCGCCAGCTCGGTCAGCCAGGCGACCACCGAGCGGCCGACCGCGACGGCCACGAGCAGCAGCAGGGGAGTGCGCAGTTCACCCACCGACAGTCCGCGCTGGAAGGCGCCGACCACCACCTCGGCGATGAGCATCGCCTGGGCGATGACGAGCCCTGCTCCGACAGCTCCCAGGATGACGACCGCCGCCAGGAAAAGCCGGGTGGCCCGTGCGTGGCGGAACAGACGCGGATCGATCGGTTTCACGTGAAACATGCCCTTCGGTCCAGGGAGGGTGTTTGGCGGTGTTTCACGTGAAACACCCTTCCGGGCGGACTCAGTGCGAGGCTTCGGCAGCGATGTGGTGCGTGCCGATGCGCTTGCGGAACACCCAGTACGTCCATCCCTGGTAGAGCAGGACGATCGGCGTGGCGACGGCCGCGCACCAGGTCATGATCTTCAGGGTGTAGGGGCTCGACGAGGCGTTGGTGACCGTCAGGCTCCAGTCCTCATTGAGCGAGGACGGCATGACGTTCGGAAAGAGGGACAGGAAGAGCATCGCCACGGCGGCCACGATGGTGACGCCGGACAGGGCGAAAGCCCATCCTTCCCGCCCGGCCCGGACCGCCACGAGCGCCACGACCAGAGCCGCGACCGCCACGACCAGCGCGACCAGGCTCTCGCCGTCACCGCTTTCGACCTGGGTCCACATCAGGAAGACCAGCGCGGCCGCGGCGGCCACCAGTCCGACCTTCAGCGCCAGTGCCCGCGCCCGCTCACGGATGTCGCCGACGGTCTTCAGCGCCGTGAACACCGCCCCGTGGAAGGTGAAGAGGGTGAGCGTCACCAGACCGCCGAGCAGCGCGTAGGGGTTGAGCAGGTCCCAGACGTTGCCGACGTACTCCATGTCGGCGTCGATCTTCACACCGCGCACGATGTTGCCGAAGGCGACGCCCCAGAGGAACGCGGGGAGCAGCGAGGACCAGAAGATCGCCGTCTCCCAGTTGCGCTGCCAGTTCTCCTCCGGCCGCTTGACCCGGTACTCGAAGGCGACACCCCGGACGATCAGGCAGACCAGGATGAGCAGCAGAGGCAGATAGAACCCGGAGAAGAGGGTGGCGTACCACTCGGGGAAGGCGGCGAAGGTCGCGCCGCCCGCTGTGAGGAGCCAGACCTCGTTGCCGTCCCAGACCGGGCCGATCGTGTTGATCAGCACCCGCTTCTCGGTCCGGTCGCGGGCCAGCAGCTTGGTGAGGATGCCGACCCCGAAGTCGAAGCCCTCCAGGAAGAAGTAGCCGGTCCACAGGACGGCGATGAGGACGAACCAGACGTCGTGCAGTTCCATGACTGAGCAGCTCCCTCGGCCTAGTACGAGAAGGCCATCGGCTTGTCGGCGTCACGGGGGTCGCCGCCGATCTTCGTGGGCGGGTTGAGGTCGGCCTCGGTGAGCTCGGGCGGGCCGGCCTTGATGTACTTCGCCAGCAGCTTGACCTCGACGACAGCGAGGATCGCGTACAGCGTGGTGAAGACGATCATCGAGGTGAGCACCTCGCCCTGGGACACACTGGGGGAGACCGCGTCACGCGTCCTGAGCACCCCGTAGACGACCCACGGCTGACGGCCCATCTCGGTGAAGATCCAGCCCCAGGAGTTGGCGATCAGTGGGAAGGCCAGGGTCCAGATCGCGATGCGCCAGTACCACTGGGTGAGCTTGGGGCCGAGGGCCTTCTTGCGGAACAGCACCAGGTTCGGCACTTCGTCCTCGCCTGCCCTGAGCGCCCGCGGGAGCAGGAACTTCTTGCGTGTCAGCCACAGTCCGGCCAGGCCGATCGCGAACGACGCCATGCCGAAGCCGATCATCCAGCGGAAGCCCCAGTACGCCACGGGGATGTTGGGCCGGTAGTCGCCGGGCCCGTACTTCTCCTGCTCGATCTTGTTGATGTCGTTGATGCCGGGCACGTACGAGGTGAAGTCGTCCTTGGCCAGGAAGGAGAGCAGTCCGGGGATCTCTATGGCGACCTTGTTGCGGCCGGCGTCGACGTCACCGTAGGCGAACACGGAGAAGGGCGCGGGCGCCTCGCCGTCCCACAGCGCCTCGGCGGCGGCCATCTTCATGGGCTGCTGCTCGTACATGATCTTGCCGAGCGTGTCGCCGCTGAGCGCGGTGAGCAGGCCACCTATGGCGACGGTGACCAGGCCGAGCCGCAGCGAGGTCTTCATCTCGCGGATGTGCCGCTTGCGCAGCAGATGGAAGGCGGAGATGCCGACCATGAACGCGCCACCGGTCAGGAAGGCCGCGGAGAGGGTGTGGAAGGCCTGGGCGAGCGCGGTGTTCTGGGTGAGCACGTGCCAGAAGTCGGTCAGCTCCGCCCGGCCCCGCTCCTGGTTGATCCGGTAGCCGACCGGGTGCTGCATCCACGAGTTGGCCGCGAGGATGAAGTACGCGGACAGGATCGTGCCGATCGACACCATCCACATGCAGGCCAGATGGATCTTCTTGGGCAGCTTGTCCCATCCGAAGATCCACAGACCGATGAAGGTGGACTCGAAGAAGAAGGCGATCAGGGCCTCGAAGGCGAGCGGTGCGCCGAAGATGTCACCGACGAAGCGCGAGTAGTCCGACCAGTTCATACCGAACTGGAACTCCTGCACGATGCCGGTGACCACACCCATCGCGATGTTGATCAGGAACAGCTTCCCCCAGAACTTGGTCGCCCTGAGGTACTTCTCCTTCTCCGTCCGCACCCAGGCGGTCTGCAGTCCGGCCGTGAGGGCGGCCAGCGAGATCGTCAGCGGAACGAACAGGAAGTGGTAGACGGTGGTGATGCCGAACTGCCAACGCGCCAGAGTCTCGGGCGCCAAAGCCAATTCCACGTCGTCGTCTCCTTACTCGCCGTGGACACAGCGGCAGTTTGCCCCTTTTGTCTCGCCCATCAGCGGAGCAACCGGGACACGCTTGTGAACGCGTTCACATTCACAAGCAATTATGACGCACTGATTTTCGGACTGGACAGGGGGGTCCCTCCTTGGCCTTCAGGTCACCCTCTTGGCGGCAACTTCAACATCTCGTTGAATTGCCAGCCATGCAGACACGCCCCTCTTCGACGCGCATACGGATCTCCTGGCCAGGGCCAGCTGCCCGGCCCCGCGGGACACCTCACCGCGAGCCTCGACGACACCCCGACCACACAGGCCCTCACCAAGGCGCTGCCCCTCGTCTCCACCGCCGGCACCTGGGGCGAGGAGGTCTACTTCGACACAGGCGTCTCGGTTTCACGTGAAACCGGCGCCCGACAGATCGTCGAGCCGGGCACGGTCGCCTGGACCGACGGCGACGCCCTCGCACTCCCCTACGGGCCCACACCGATCTCCCGGGGTGGGAATGCCACCTCGCGAGCCCGTGCAACGTCCTCGGCCGCCTCGACGGCGACCCCCGCCTGCTGGCCACGGTCCGTGACGGGGACCCGATCCAGGTGGAACGCGTCGAGCCGTGACCGGCCCCCCGGTTCCCGGGGACCGATCACGGCTCGACAAGGGCGGTCTCAGATCTCCTTGCGGAAGCCCTCCGCCGCCTTCAGGAAGATGTCGTTCGCCTCGACCTCACCGACCGTGACCCGCACGCCCTCGCCGAGGAACGGCCGGACCACGACCCCCGTCTGCTCACAGGCGGCCGCGAACGCCGCGGTGCGCTCCCCCAGCCGCAGCCACACGAAGTTGGCCTGGGTGTCCGGCACCGTCCAGCCCTGGGCGCGCAGCGTGTCGACCACACGCGTGCGCTCGCACACCAACGAGCCCACCCGGCCGAGCAGTTCGTCCTCCGCCCGCAGCGAGGCGACCGCCGCGTCCTGGGCGAGCTGGCTGACCCCGAAGGGGACCGCCGTCTTGCGCAGCGCCGCCGCGACCGGCTCATGGGCGATGGCGAACCCGACGCGCAGACCGGCCAGACCGTAGGCCTTGGAGAAGGTCCGCAGGACGCAGACGTTCGGCCGGTCCCGGTACAGCTCCACGCCGTCGGGCACATCGGCGTCCCGGACGAACTCGCGGTAGGCCTCGTCCAGCACGACCAGCACATCGCCGGGCACCCGGTCCAGGAACCGCTCCAGCTCGGCCCGCCGCACCGCCGTCCCGGTGGGGTTGTTGGGGTTGCAGACGAAGATCAGCCGGGTCCGGTCGGTGATCGCGTCCGCCATCGCGTCCAGGTCGTGCACATCGCCGGACGTCAGCGGCACCTGCACCGAGGTCGCGCCGCTGATCTGGGTGATGATGGGGTACGCCTCGAAGGACCGCCATGCGTAGATCACCTCGTCGCCGGGACCGGCGGTGGCCTGGATCAGCTGCTGGGCGACACCGACGGAACCGGTGCCCGTGGCCAGGTGCGTCACCGGCACTCCGAAGCGATCGGCCAGTTCCTCCATCAGGCCCGTGCAGGCCATGTCCGGGTAGCGGTTGAAGGCATGGGCGGCCGCGGTGACGCTCTCCATCACGCTGGGCAGCGGGGGATAGGGGTTCTCGTTGGAGGACAGCTTGTACGCCACCGGCCCTCCGGCCGCGGCCGGCCTGCCCGGCTTGTAGGTGGGGATACCCTCCAGCTCTGCGCGCAGCTTCGGGCTCGTCTCGCTCACCGCAGTCCTCCTCGCGATCACCGGCGGTCCGTCCGCACCGCCGGCTTCCAATGCTTCTCACCTTAAGAGGATTCGGCCCGCCTGCGTATGGGTCAGCGCACACGTACTGCACCTCGTTCGGCTCCCCCGCGCCCGCGCGGGCAGCGCTCGCCCACCCCGGGACAGTGCGCCACACACGTCACACCGACAACAGGGGCATCATCGGAGGAAGGCGCACGAATCGGGGGCGCGCCCTACATATATCTATGCGCCGGTAGCTTGCGCCGTGGCGCGCATCCCTCGTGAAGGTGAGTTGAGACCTCTTCGAAACATCGGGTAGTTGGCAGGCGGGTGCGCGCCGACAACCCACGTACCACAGGAGAAGCCGCTAACTCCCTTGCTTTCAAAGGGAATTAACCCCAGTCCGCCTTGCAGAAACGTGCCTGTCAACGGGTGCATATGCGTCCGCACTACCCCACCGCATGAGCCCTACTATCGGCTCGCCATGACAGCAGCAGGGAAGCACCAGGTGAGCCGCGCGGAAACCTCACGCCGAGGCAGCCGTCCGGGACGGGCGGGCATCAGAGACGTGGCCGCCGCGGCCGGGGTCTCCATCACAACCGTCTCCGACGCCCTCAACGGCAAGGGCCGGCTCCCCGATGCCACCCGCCGCCATGTCCGCGAGGTCGCCGACCGGCTGGGCTACCGCCCCTCGGCCGCCGCCCGGACCCTCCGTACCGGCAAGTCGGGCCTCATCGGCCTCACTGTGACGACCTACGGGGATGAACCTTTCACCTTCACCGAGTTCGCGTACTTCGCCGAGATGGCCCGCGCCGCCACCTCCGCCGCCCTGGCCCGCGGGTACGCCCTCGTCATCCTCCCCGCGACCTCCCGTCACGACGTGTGGTCGAACGTGGCCCTGGACGGCACGGTCGTCATCGACCCCTCCGACCAGGACCCGGTCGTCAGCGAGCTGGTCCGCCAGGGTTTACCGGTCGTCTCCGACGGCCGCCCGGCCGGCTCGCTCCCCGTCACCGCCTGGGTCGACAACGACCACGAGGCCGCCGTCCTCGGCATCCTCGACCACCTCGCCGACGCCGGGGCCCGCCGCATCGGCCTGCTCACGGGCACGACGACCGACACCTACACGCATCTGTCCACCACCGCCTATCTGCGCTGGTGCGAGCGCGTCGGCCAGGACCCGGTCTATGAGGCCTACCCGGCGCACGACCCCTGCGCCGGCGCCGTCGCCGCCGACCGGCTGCTCGCCCGCCCCGACCGCCCCGACGCGGTCTACGGCCTGTTCGACCCCAACGGCACCGACCTGCTCGCCGCCGCCCGCCGCTACGGGCTGCGCGTCCCCGAGGACCTGCTGCTGGTCTGCTGCAGCGAGTCCACGGTCTACGCCAACACCGAGCCGCCCATCACCACCCTCTCGCTCAAGCCCCGCCGCATCGGCACGGCCGTGGTCCAGCTCCTCATCGACGCCATCGAGGGCGTCGAGTCGGACCACCCGGTCGAGCAGGTGATACCGACCGAACTGATCGTCCGTACGTCCTCCCAGCGCCGTCCGACCCGCCGTACGGTCAGCCCGCCGCGCTCCCCCGACGAGGGGTGAGCGGCGGGGCCGCTCCAGCACCGCGCCGAACCGGCTCCCCGCCCCGCTGAAAGCCGGACCGCCGGCCCCCTCGCCCCCCGCCTCGGAGGGCCGGACTCAGGCGCCCACAACGCGGGCAGGGAGCCGATTGGGCGGGGCTCCGCTCACGGAACGGGGCGGTCCGGTTTCGCCCCGCCCACGACACGATTCGAAAAGCGGCTCCGCGGGGGCGGCCGCCGGGGCTAAGGTCGGCCCAATTGGGGCGAAAGGCGCGGTGAAACTGAGTCCTCTTCCGATTCACCACCCCTGGGTCATCACACGGCACGATCCGCATTCCTATGATGGGCCCACGGCACCGCGGGCTGCTGCGACCAGGCAGTCCGACCGGGTGCAGATGCGTCGCGATGGTGGAGGGGTCGATGACTCAGGGGGCCGGTCAGGGACCCGAGGTGGAGCGGACGGCGACGTTGCGCGACTTCCGGGTGCCCGCGTATGTCCACGAGACCGGCCCGTACCCCGCGCAGAGCGCCCACCCCGGCGATGCCGTCCCCGTCGCCGAACCGCTCGACTTTCCCGAGGGGTACACCCCCACTCAGCGCGATCTGCCTGTCATCAATCGGGGTGACACGCTCCAGGTGACCGTGGACCCCGCGCCGGCACCCGTCGAGCGCCCCACCACCGGCCCCGGCCCTCTGTTCGTGGTCGGCGACGTGCACGGCTATCTCGACGAACTGCTGGCCGCCCTCCGGGAGAAGGGCCTGATCGACGCCTCCGGCCAGTGGTGCGCGGGCACCGCCCGGCTGTGGTTCCTCGGTGACTTCACCGACCGCGGCCCGGACGGCATCGGCGTCATCGACCTCGTGATGCGGCTGTCCGCCGAGGCCGCCGCGGCCGGCGGCTACTGCAAGGCCCTGATGGGCAACCACGAGCTGCTGCTCATCGGCGCCAAACGCTTCGGCGACACCCCCGTCAACTCCGGCGCGGGCACCGCCACCTTCCAGGCGGCCTGGCTGCTCAACGGCGGCCAGAAGACCGACATGGACCGCCTCCAGGACCACCACCTGCAGTGGATGTCCCGCCTCGACGCGATGGAGGAGGTCGACGGCCATCTCCTCGTCCACTCCGACACCACCGCCTACCTCGACTACGGCGCCTCCATCGAGGAGGTCAACGACAACGTCCGCGAGGCCCTCACCCGCAATGACGCCGACGAGGTCTGGGACCTGTTCCGCAAGTTCACCAGGCGCTTCTCCTTCCGCGACGAGGGCGGCGACGCCGTGCGCTCGCTACTGGACGTCTACGGCGGCACGCGCATCGTGCACGGCCACAGCCCCATCCCCTACCTCCTGGGCGAGGTCGGCTCGGAGGAGGGCGAGGACAGCGGCGGCCCCTCCGTCGAGGGCCCGCACGTCTACGCCGGCGGCCTCGCCATCGCCATGGACGGCGGAGTGACCATGGCCGGAAAGCTGCTGGTGCAGCAACTTCCCCTGGATAAGTAAGCGTTCACAGGGCAGGAGCCCCAGATGCACGCACGGGGAACGGGCTGCGCCGGCCAGGACCCAATTTCTGCAAACCCCCTGTCACCGGCCACCGTCACCGCTCTACCATCGGCTTATCCGTAGCAGGCTCCCCTCCGTTTCTGCCCGACGGCTCGTCAGCGTGCGAGCCCCAAGCCCTACGGAGCATCGGGGGATGCACATGAACAGCGTTCCGCAGAACCTGCTGAGCGAGGACCGCCACGAGTACGAGCGGATCCTCGATGAGGCGCTGCGCTCCGCCCCAAACCGTCCGGAACTGGCCGCTGTCGGTCAGCGGCTCAACCCCGAGCAACTGCGCACCATGGCCCTCAACGCCACCGCGCTCATCACGGCCGCCGCGGCGACCGAGTACCAGCACTACGTGAAGGTCCGCGAGGAACTGCGACGCCCGCAGTCCAGCCCGTCCTCCGTGCGCGAGTCCGGCTCCGCCGATCAGGGCACGGGCACGGTGGGTCTCGCCTCCTCCATGGGCGAGGTGGCCGAGACCGTCGGCGCGGGGGCCATCGCCGTCGTCGCGGTCCTGGCGCCGGTCCTCGCCGGAACCGCCGCCGCGATCTTCCTTCTCGTCGGCTACCTCCTGAAGATGCTCGATCCGGACCGGGCGTTCGCCGAGACCATGCTCACGACGGGCTGGGTGTTCGGTGCCGTCACCGCCGTGGCGATCCTGGTCGCCGCCGTCGGCCTGCTGCTCACCGCTCTGCGCAACAAGCCCTCACGGGAGACCGGCCCCTACGGCGAACCCGACGGAGAGGTGGAACAGGCCAGGCAGGCCTGGCGCGGGGCCCTCCTGGAGCGCGGCATCCTGCCGTTCCTCCAGGACGCGCTCAGTACCTCGCGCCCGGTACGACTGCCCCGAACCTCCTCGCCGGCACCCACGAGCCGCATGCCGCACCTCGGCTACGACCGACCGGGCTTCACCAGCCCCGGTGAGGGCCCGGCTGCGGGCCCCCGTCCGAGATACACCAGCCCGGACTTCACCAGCCCCGAGTTCGGCGGCCCGGAACATCAACCGGACTGACCCCGGCTTGCGCCCCCATCTCGGGGGCACAAGCCGAAACCGGCGGGCTGCTCAATCGGTCCGCGGCCGGTCCGCGTTCAGTGCCCGATCAGTCCGCGATCGGCAGGTACACCCGGTTGCCCGCCGCCGCGAACTCCTTCGACTTCTGAGCCATGCCCTCCTCGATCTCCCCCTTGGTCCCACCGTGCTCACGGCGGATGTCTTGGGAGATCTTCATCGAGCAGAACTTCGGCCCGCACATGGAGCAGAAGTGGGCCGTCTTGGCCGGCTCGGCCGGGAGCGTCTCGTCGTGGAACTCCCGGGCCGTGTCCGGGTCGAGGGCCAGGTTGAACTGGTCCTCCCAGCGGAACTCGAAGCGGGCGTCGGACAGGGCGTCGTCCCACTCCTGGGCGCCGGGGTGACCCTTGGCAAGGTCGGCGGCGTGGGCTGCGATCTTGTACGTGATGACGCCGGTCTTGACGTCGTCACGGTTGGGCAGACCCAGGTGCTCCTTGGGCGTGACGTAGCAGAGCATCGCCGTACCCCACCAGGCGATCATCGCGGCGCCGATGCCGGAGGTGATGTGGTCGTACGCCGGGGCGATGTCCGTGGTCAGCGGGCCGAGCGTATAGAACGGAGCTTCATCACAGATCTCCTGCTGAAGGTCGATGTTCTCCTTGATCTTGTGCATCGGGACGTGCCCGGGGCCCTCGATCATCGTCTGCACATTGAAACGCTTGGCGATCCGGTTGAGTTCCCCGAGCGTCCTCAACTCCGCGAACTGCGCCTCGTCGTTGGCGTCCGCGATCGAGCCCGGCCGCAGGCCGTCGCCGAGCGAGTACGTGATGTCGTAGGCCGCGAGGATCTCGCAGAGTTCCTCGAAGTTCTCGTAGAGGAAGCTCTCCCTGTGGTGCGCCAGGCACCAAGCCGCCATGATCGAGCCGCCGCGCGAGACGATGCCCGTCTTGCGGTTGGCGGTCAGCGGCACGTACGGCAGACGGACGCCCGCGTGGACCGTCATGTAGTCCACACCCTGCTCGGCCTGCTCGATGACCGTGTCCTTGTAGATCTCCCAGGTCAGTTCCTCGGCCCTGCCGTCGACCTTCTCCAGGGCCTGGTAGAGCGGAACCGTGCCGATGGGGACGGGGGAGTTGCGCAGCACCCACTCGCGGGTGGTGTGGATGTTGCGGCCGGTGGACAGGTCCATGACCGTGTCGGCGCCCCAGCGGGTCGCCCAGGTCATCTTCTCGACCTCCTCCTCGATGGAGGACGTCACCGCGGAGTTGCCGATGTTGGCGTTGACCTTCACCAGGAACCGCTTGCCGATGATCATCGGCTCGATCTCCGGGTGGTTGATGTTGGCCGGCAGCACCGCCCGCCCTGCCGCGATCTCCTCGCGCACCACCTCGGGAGAAACGTTCTCCCTGATGGCCACGTACTCCATCTCCGGCGTGATCTCGCCCCGGCGGGCATACGCGAGCTGGGTGACGGCCTGGCCGTCCCGTCCGCGGCGCGGCAGCCGGGGACGGCCCGGGAAGACCGCGTCCAGATTGCGCAGCCCGCCCCGCGGCGAGGTGTGCCGCAGGCCGTCGTCCTCGGGGCGGACCGGGCGGCCCTCGTACTCCTCGGTGTCGCCTCGCGCGACGATCCAGTTCTCCCGCAGCGGCTGAAGGCCCTTGCGGACGTCCGTATCCACGGATGGATCGGTGTACGGGCCGGAGGTGTCGTAGAGCGTGACTGCCTGGCCATTGGTGAGGTGCACCTGACGGACCGGCACCCGCATGTCGGAGCGCGAGCCCTCGACATACGCCTTGTGCCAGCCGATGGACTTCCCGGCCTCGCCGCTGTCTGCGCCGTCGGAGACGGCGGAGATCTGCGCGGAGGCAGGCGTGCGTACGTCCTTGGTGGTCATGAGACCTACTCCCTACGCCGGCATTACCCGGTAACAGGTTCGGCGGTCGACGCAGCGGTCACCGTCTGCCGGTGTTTCGTGTGGAACGCCATGTGTTCCACGTGAAACATCGCGAAGACGGAGGTCAGCGCCCTCTCAGCCCGGTGCTCCGAGCTCCCGCGTGTACAAAGGTGTCCCCACGCTAGCGTCACTTCGGGCGCGGTGAACAGGGGGCCCCTGCCGTTCTTGCGATGATCGGGCGGTGACCACACCGCAGCAGCCTCCGTTTCCGCCGCCCGAACCCCGCCGTCACGGGCCCGTTGAGGGCCATGGCCCTGGTTCCGGTGGAGGACAGGGGACGGGTCCAGGGGATGGACACGGGAACCCCCCGGGGCACGGGGATCGCCCCGGGCACGGGGACTCCCACGAACACAGCGACCCGCACGGACACGGGAACTCCCACGGGCGCGGGCACGGACACGGGAACTCCCATGGTCACAGTCACAGCCATGGACCGGCCGCTCCCGTCTCCCAGCATCTGCGGAAGGTGATCGCCGCGATCCTGGTCCCGTTCGCGGCGGCGGTCGTGGTGGGCCTGGCCGTGCTGTGGCCCGGTGGCGCGCCCGACCACGAACGCACCGGCGTCGGCTTCGACCGGCAGACGGAGCAGGCGACGGTCACCAAGGTCGAACCGGTGGACTGCAAGGCGGCCGGCGTCTCCGGCGTCCCACCGACCGGCGACACCTCCACGGCCGAGGGCTCCTCGGCGGTGCAGCAGGCGAACGGCGACTGCAAGACGGCGACGATCCGGGTCGACACCGGTGAGAACAGCGGGCGCACGTTCACCGAGATCGTCCAGCCCGACCAGTCGCGGCAGTTGCACGAGGGCCAGGAGGTCGTGGTCGCCTACGAGCCCTCCGCACCGGAGGACCTCCAGTACTCGGTCGCCGACGTGAACCGGCGGCTGCCCCTCACCGTGCTCGCCGGCATCTTCGCGGTCGCGGTCGTGCTCGTGGGCCGGATGCGCGGTGTAATGGCGCTGGTGGCGCTGGCCATGAGCTTCATGGTGCTCAACTTCTTCATCCTGCCCGCGATCCTCCAGGGCTCGAACCCGCTGCTCGTCGCGGTCGTCGGATCGAGCGCCATCATGCTGATCGCGCTGTACCTGTGCCATGGCCTGTCCGCGCGGACATCGGTGGCCGTTCTCGGCACGCTGATCTCGCTGCTGCTGATCGGCGTGCTCGGATCGTGGTTCATCGACTGGGCGGCGCTGACCGGCAACACGGACGACAACACCGGTCTGATCCACGGGCTGTATCCGTCGATCGACATGAGCGGTCTGCTGCTCGCGGGCATCATCATCGGTTCGCTCGGTGTGCTGGACGACGTGACGGTCACCCAGACCTCGGCGGTCTGGGAGCTGCACGAGGCCAACCCCACCATGGGCTGGCGCGGCCTGTACCGCGCCGGCATCCGCATCGGACGCGACCACATCGCGTCCGTCGTGAACACCCTCGTCCTCGCCTACGCGGGCGCCGCGCTGCCACTCCTGCTGCTGTTCTCGATCGCGCAGAGCAGCGTGGGCGCCGTCGCCAACAGCGAGCTGGTGGCGGCGGAGATCGTGCGCACGCTGGTCGGCTCGATCGGTCTGGTGGCCTCGGTTCCGGTGACGACGGCCCTCGCCGCGCTGATGGTCGCCTCCGACCGTCCCGCCTCGTCCCTCGCCGTCGCCGAGTCGACGGGACCCTCACCCGTCACCGCCCGGCCCGGCCGGGGCCGCCGCCGCAAGCGTTAGGGCCGTCCTCCGGATCGGGTCGGCTGCGAAGAACAGCGTGTCTCACCCGGGACGAGCCCCCAGGTGAAGCGTTACGGCACCTCGGCGGCCGTGACGCTTCACCCCGCGCTCTGTTCCTCGGCCAGGATGCGGTCCAGCGCCTCGTCCAGGTGGGCGTCGAAGTCGGCGAGCGAGGTCTCCTGGCCGAGCGGCACCAGCTTGTCGGTGCGGTCGAGGAAGGCCACCAGCGGCGCCGTCGAGGAGCGGAACAGCGCCTGGTCGCTGCCCACCTGCAGTCGGATCAGCACCTCGCCCAGCGACTCCGGCTCGACCGGCGCGACCCTGACGTCACCCTCGCCGCTCGGCCGGCCCACGCCGTCGATGAGCAGCTCCCGCCCGAACGCCCAGGTCACCGGGGCATCACCGGGCAAGTGGAAGGTCAGTCGCACGGCATAGGGATCACAGGTTTCGTAGCGCAGTTCCACCGGGATCCGGAACGAGAGCTCCTCGGAGACGAGAAAACTCATCATGACCTCTGCCTGCACCGACTCGCGCATCGCCTACCCCGTCTTTTGCCGTCGACTGGCCGGGAATGATCCCTTGATCCTGGTGGCATCTTGCTCAACGTGCACATCAGATCACAAGGAGTGAGTTTTCAGATACTGATAGAGATCGCCAGCGACCCCAGAAGGCGCCCGATCTCGCTCTGCAGTTGCCGTGCCGCCGGGATGAGCCGAGCGGCCTGCTGGGCGGGAAGGGAGATGGCCATCGTGGCGGCCGTACTGCCCATCGTGATCGGAATCGCGGCGCAGACCGTGCCCAGCGCGTACTCCTGACGCTCGATCACCGGGTCCATTCGTCCCATCCGGTCCAGCCTGCGCAGCAGGCCGCCCTGGTCACGGATGGTGTACGGGGTGATGGACTGCACCGGGTAGCGATCGAGGTGGTCGCGGCGGTCCTCGGGGGCCAGCTGGGACAGCAGACACTGGCCGATAGCGTGCGCATGGCCGGTCTCGCGGAAGTCGGCCCACTCCTCCACGGCGGGATTGGCCGGGGTGTCCGAGACGCAGACGACCTCGATCTCACCGTTCCGGTACAGCGCGTAGTACACCGGGACACCGATCGAATCTCGCCATCGCGCGAGAGCCTCCACCATCGTGCTGCGACGTTTCTGCTGCTCACCGCTGCCGGCCAGCTGTTCCGCCGCCGAGCCGAGGAAGAACAGGCCCTTGTCCCGGCGCAGATAGCCCTCGTGCACGAGGGTGCGCAGCAGGTGGTAGGCCGTCGGCAGGGCCAGGCCGGTCTCGCGGGCCAGTTGCTTCGCGGGAGCCCCGTGTTCGTGTCCGGCGGCACTCTCCAGCAGACGCATCGCGCGTTGCACCGAGCTGATCAGGGTCGTGGAGACCGGGTGCGGGGGCCGCGCGCCCGGGGGCACCGGCTGCTCGGGAGGCCTGGTGAGGGACCCGCCGGGGGCCGCGCGCCCGGGAGGCCGGGCGAGGGTGCCGGTCGGGGCGGGGGGTGCGTAGGGGTCAGCGGGGGCGGTGTCAACCGTGGCCAAGGGTCACTCCCGAAGCGCGAGGGTGCTGCCCGTGCCGGGGAACACGGGAGAGGTGTACGGGGGTGTACGCCGGTCGCGGGGGCGTCCCCGCGTCGAGTTCCGGACTCTAACGGCCTGTCACCGCCCAATGACGGCCTGCCCGTAAAACTTCCCTCGCCCGAGGGAACCGGTGGTTTCCGCTTGCCGCCCACCGGCTCCCGTACCGTCACCAGTCGCCGCGTGAGGAGGAGCTCGACGTGAACTTCCGTACGACGTAGATGAGTCCGCCGACCAGGGCCACGAAGATCAGCACCTTGAACAGGAGGGCGATCACGAAGCCGACGACGCTCGCTATCAGCCCGCCGAACACCACCAGGGCGATGACCGGCACCGCGACCCACTTCACCCACCACGGCAGCCCCGCGAAGATCTCCCGCATCGCCCTAGCCTTTCTCTCCTGTCCCACCGGGCTCGGTTCGCCCTTCGGGTCCTTCGGATGTCCTGCCCTCGATGCTAGGGCGGGCAGGGGGCCCGGCGGGGGCCTCGCATCCCTTGTCCTCCCCTGACCGATCCCCTAGGGAACCCGGGGGTCCGGGATCAGGGATCAGCTCTCCGGCGGCGAGAAGACGACGAGAACCCGCAGGTCCTCGCTGATGTGGTGGAACTTGTGGGCCACCCCGGCCGGCACGTAGACGACACTGCCGCGCGCGACCTGGGTGGTCTCCAGGCCCACGGTGATCGAGGCGCGGCCGCTGACGACGAAGTACACCTCGTCCTGGTTGTGCGGGCGCTGTGGGTCGTGCTCGCCCGCGTCGAGCGCGTAGAGACCCACCGACATGTTCCGTTCCCGCAGGAATTGCAGGTAGGCGCCTTCGTTGGAGGCGCGCTGCGCCTCCAGTTCGTCCAGCCGGAATGCCTTCATCGCTTTGTGGCCCTCACGCCCCTGCTCGTAACGGATCTCGTCTGCCACGATCAGACACATGATGAATTTCGTAGTCAAGACGATCGCCAACGCGGGCGCCCTGGCGGTCGCCGTCTGGCTGCTCGACAAGATCACCCTCACCGGTGACAGCACGGGCAAGAAGATCGGCACCCTGTTGCTCGTGGCTCTCCTGTTCGGCCTGGTGAACTTCCTGGTCAAGCCAGTGGTGAACCTGTTGAGCCTGCCGCTGATGGTTCTCACGCTCGGCCTGTTCACCCTGGTCGTGAACGCGCTGATGCTGCTGCTGACGTCGTGGCTGGCGGACCAGCTCGACCTCAGTTTCCACGTCGAGGGATTCTGGACGGCCGTGCTGGGCGGTCTGATCATCTCGATCGTGTCCTGGGCGCTGAACGTCGTTCTGCCCGACGGAGACTGAGCCCGATGACCTACCGCGTCTGCTTCGTCTGCACCGGCAACATCTGCCGCTCCCCGATGGCCGAGTCCGTCTTCCGCGCGCGGGTGGCGGAGGCCGGGCTGGACGGCGGTGTCGAGGTCGACAGCGCCGGCACGGGCGACTGGCACCAGGGCCACCCCGCCGATCCGCGCACCGTGGCGGTCCTGGAGGGGCACGGCTACGCCGGCGGCCACTCGGCCCGGCAGTTCCAGGCGTCCTGGTTCTCCCGGCTCGACCTGGTGATCGCCCTGGACGCGGGCCATTTCAAGGCCCTGCGGCGTCTCGCGCCCACCGAGCAGGACGCGGAGAAGGTACGCCTGCTGCGCTCCTACGACCCCGCGGCCGGCGACGACCTCGACGTCCCGGACCCGTACTACGGGGGCATGGACTGCTTCGAGGAGTGCCTGGAGATGGTGGAGGCGGCGAGCACCGGCCTGCTCGCCGCCGTCCAGGAGCAGTTGGAAGGACACTCGGCATGAGCGATACGGGGCCCGCGGCGCAGGGCGACGGCACGCGCGCGGTGCGGGCGGGACTGCCGGAGCCGGTGAAGTACGAACCGGCCCTGCCTGGCCCGGTCTTCGCCGCGCACTTCCACCTGCCGGGCGAGCCGACGGGTCCGTACCCCTACGGTCGTGACGAGAACCCGACCTGGACCCGTCTGGAGCGGGCGATCGGCGAGCTGGAGGCGCCGGGCCAGGACGGCGTCGAGACGCTCGCCTTCGCCTCCGGGATGGCGGCGGTCTCCGCGGTGCTCTTCTCGCAGTTGGGCGCCGGGGACGCCGTCGTCCTGCCCAGCGACGGCTACCAGGCCCTGCCCCTCGTCCGCACGCAACTTAAGGCGTACGGCATCGAGGTGCGCACCGCGCCCACGGGCGGGGACGCCCAGCTCGACGTCCTGGACGGGGCCAGGCTGCTGTGGATCGAGACGCCGTCCAACCCCGGGCTGGACGTGTGCGACGTCCGGCGCCTGGCCGAGGCGGCACACGCACGGGGCGCGCTGGTGGCCGTCGACAACACCCTCGCCACGCCGCTCGGGCAGCGTCCGCTGGAGCTGGGCGCCGATTTCGCGGTGGCGAGCGGCACCAAGCAGCTCACCGGGCACGGCGACATCCTGCTCGGTTATGTGACGGGCCGCGCGGGTGAGGCGATGACGGCCGTACGGCGCTGGCGCAAGATCGTCGGGGCGATCCCGGGGCCGATGGAGGCCTGGCTCGCCCACCGTTCGCTCGCCACTCTCTCCCTGCGCGCCGAGCGGCAGAGCGCCACCGCCCTCGCGGTCGCCGAGGCGCTCCGCGACTGGCCCGAAGATCTCGGCGTGCGCTATCCCGGGCTGCCGGACGACCCCTCGCACGCAATCGCCGCGCGGCAGATGCGGCGGTTCGGCTGCGTGGTGTCGTTCACGCTGCCCACGCGGGCGCGTGCGGAGCGCTTCTTGGAGGCGTTGCGGCTCGTGGACGACGCGACGAGCTTCGGGGGCGTGCGGTCCACGGCGGAGCGGCGCGGGCGCTGGGGAGGCGACGCGGTGCCGGAGGGCTTCGTACGGCTCTCGGTCGGCGCGGAGGACCCGGAGGACCTGGTGGCGGACGTCCGGCGGGCGCTGCGGAAGTCGGCCGAGTAGCCGTCGTGCGGACGCCGGTTCGGCCCGGGCTACGTCGATCGGACGGTCCGAGCCTCCCCCCTCGTGGCTCGGACCGTCCTCGGTTCTGCACGCTAAGAACCGCGCGAACAAGGCTAGTTGACTCTGTGTCAGTGTCCAATCACGGTAGCGACAGCGACCTATCGACATATTTATAGTTGGGCCCTGCCCGTGGCCGGAGAAGGGCGGAGAAGGGGAGGGGCGCGCCATGGATCTGGCCTTGCTGCGCACGTTCGTCACCGTGCACCGGGCCGGCTCCTTCACCCGGGCCGCCGCGCTGCTGGGCCTGTCCCAGCCGGCCGTCACCTCCCAGATCCGCACTCTGGAGCGTCAGCTGGGCCGCCCGCTGTTTCTGCGGCGGGCGCGCGGGGTGACGCCGACGACCATCGGCGACGAGCTCGCCCACAAGGCCGCGCCGCATCTCGACGCCTTGGTCGAGATCACCGAGAGCGGGCTCGACGACGAGTCCTCCCTGCGCACCCTGCATCTGGCCGGGCCGCCCGAGTTCACGGCCGAACGGGCGCTGCCCGCCCTGGTGGAGCTGACCGGCGAGGACGGCCAGGGATTCGCCCTGCGCGTCTCCTTCGGGAACGCCGACGAAACCCTGGAAGGACTGGCCGCCGGGCATCACGATCTCGCCATCAGCACGGCCCGGCCACGGGGCGGCCTTCTCACGGCGACTCCGCTCTGTGACGAGGAGCATGTCCTGGTGGCCGCTCCCGGCTGGCTGGAGGAGATCGGCCCCGGCGTGCCGCACGTCAAGGACGCGGCCGCGTTGGAGAACCTCCCTGTCGTGGAGGTGCACGAGTCGCTGCCCTTCGTCTCGCGCTACTGGGGTTCCGTGTTCGACTGCCGTCCCGTCGCAGCCGGCACGGTCGTGGTCCCCGACCTTCGCGCGGTCCTCACCTGCGCGGTCGCGGGAGCGGGCCTCGCGGTGCTGCCGCGCTATCTGTGCGCGCCCGCTCTGGACCGTGGAGACCTGGTGGCCCTGCACGATCCCGCCGTTCCGCCGCTGCGGACGTACTTTCTGGTCGTGCGGACCGGAACGCTGGCGATGCCGCACATAGCCCGTGCGTACGAGGGGCTGCTGCACACGGCGGCCCACTGGTCCTGAGCTGTGCGCCGCGGTCCGTCACGGGTTGAGCTCGATTGGTGACGTTTCGCGATGTTTCACGTGGAACCAGCGGGGCCACATTTCTCCCATGACCGTCCGACCCGTGGTCAAGCGCACCGCACGCGCCGTCCTGCTGGACGGCGACGACCTGATCCTGATCAAGCGCACCAAGCCTGGCCTTGATCCTTACTGGCTCACACCCGGCGGCGGTGTGGAGCCGGAGGACCCGACCGTCGTCGACGCCCTGCACCGCGAGGTGCACGAGGAACTCGGCGCCAAGATCACCGACGTGGTGCCCTGCTTCGTCGACACCGTCGAGCACATCGGCGACGACGGCGGCGCGACCGGCGTGAAGGTGCAGCACTTCTTCGTCTGCCGGCTGGAATCCATGGACCCCTCACTGCGCCACGGCCCCGAGGTCGACGAGCCCATCGGTGAGTACGAGATCGTCAGGGTGCCCTTCACCCGGGTCGGCATCGCCTCCGTCCATCTCGTGCCGCTGTCGCTGCGCCACTACCTGGACGGCAACATCGAGGGCGTGCGCGCGATGCACGCACCCGATCTGGGCTGACCCGGGCCACCGGCGGACGCTGAGCCGTCCCGGCGTTAGCGCACGAGCTCGTAGGCGTCCCACAGGTCCAGGCCCGCGTACGCGTGGGTCGCCAGGCCCGCCAGGTGCTCGTCCGCGTTGACGGCTACGGATGTCGGCACCGCGGCGAACAGGTCCCTGTCCGACAGCGAGTCGCCGTACGCGACGCACTCGGCCCTGCTCACACCGAACTGCGCGCACAGCCGGTCGGCGATCACCACCTTCGCCGCCGGGCTCAGCGCTCCGGCGGGATCCACGGGCTCGGTGAAGGGCACTGCCGGGAACCGGGACCCGTGAGCCGCATGGGCGCCCCAGCCCGTGAGCCGCTCCACGAAGAACGACGGGGACAGCGAGACGACAGCGCAGTACTCGCCCCGGCTCCTGATCTCGGCCCACACCTCACGGATCCGGGCCAGCCACGGCGCACCCTCGAAGGCCGCGGCCACATGCACCGCGGTCAGCTCGGCCCAGAGCGCATGCACCCGCACCGCGTACTCCGGCGGCCCGATGAGCCCCATGGAGATCGCCCGGTCGAGTTCCACGGTCTCGGCCTCCAGACCGAGTTGCCGGGAGATCTCCCGCGGCGCGCTCGTGCCGTGGAGCAGAGTGCCGTCCATGTCGAACAGATGAAGGCGCGTCATGACCGTCGAGGCTAGTGGGCCCCGTGACCGGCGGGCCCGGGGGTCCATCCCTTGGCGCAGACTGCTCGTCGACCGGCGTTCGCCGGTGTTTCACGTGAAACACCGCATAACAGCCGACCCACCGTGGAGTGCGCCACAGCGTGGCCAAAAGCGCGTACATCTCAACCGAAACAGGTGGACGCCGAGGGCCCCTGTCGGACAGCCTGACCTGCGTGCCGACACCTTCTCTCTCCGCTCTGCCCATCCGTCGCCTGACGCTGCGTGATCTCACCGCCTGCGCCGACTTGTCCGAGAACCGGGGGTGGCCGCGCGAGGAGCACAAGTGGGGCCTGCTCCTCGCGGCCGGGAGGGGGTACGGCATCGACGACCCCGACGGCGGACTGCTGAGCGCCTGTGTCGTCACCGAGTACGGCCCGCGGGACCGGCCCGATCTCGCGGCCATCGGCATGGTGCTGGTGTCGGAGCGGTACGCCCGTCAGGGTGTCGGTCGCCGACTGATGCGGCACATCCTGGCGGCCATGGGCACCACGCCCCTCACCCTGCACGCGACGCCCAACGGGCGCCCCTTGTACGAGGAGCTCGGCTTCAAGGCCATCGGGCGCGCCGAGACGCTCAGCGGTCCCTTCAGTCCCGAGCGCACGGCATCGGGCATCTCGACCCGGGCGGCCACCGCCGAGGACCTGCCCTCGATGGTGCGCCTCGACGAGCCGGTGTTCGGCGCCGACCGCACCCACATGATCACCCGGCTGCCCGCCTTCGCGGATCTGCTTCATGTCGCCGAGGAGGATGGCCGGATCATCGGCTATGCCGCCGCCTGGCCCAACATGCAGACCCATGTCGTGGGCCCGCTGGTCGCCCGGGACACGGACACGGCCAAGGCCCTCATCGCCTCGCTCGCCGCCCGCACCGACCGGCCCCTGCGCACCGACATCGACGTACGGCACACCGAACTCATCGGCTGGGCCAAGGCGCGCGGGCTGGTCTCCGTCGCCTTCAACGCGGTCATGACGTACGGCATCGGGGAGTTGCCCGGCGACTGGAGCCGACGGTTCGCTCCCCTGACGGTGGCCGCGGGCTGAGGCCGCCCAAACGGTGAACGCCGGTCCCTTGGTGGGGACCGGCGCTCGGCGTTGGGGGCGTGCGTCTGTTGTCGGTGGCGCCGCGCGGGCTGCATGTCCTCGGGGGCGGTGTGCGCCGCCCAGCCGCGTCAACCGTGGACCGCGGCGCGCTCCTGTGCGGGCACGGACCCGGCGACCACCGTGCTCGGCGCGCTGCCGCGGCGCTCCAGGGCGGCGGACAGGAGGGCGAGGACCAGGGCCGCGGCGGCGAGGACGGCGCCCACCCAGTTCGGGGCGGTGTAGCCGAGGCCGGCCGCGATGACCATGCCGCCGAGCCAGGCGGACAGGGCGTTGCCGAGGTTGAAGGCACCGATGTTCATCGCCGAGGCCAGCGTGGGCGCCCGATGGGCCTGGTCCAGGACGCGCTTCTGCAGCGGCGGCACGGTGGCGAAGCCCAGCGCGCCGATCAGGGCGATCGAGACGGCCGACAGGATCTTGTCGTGCGCGGTCAGCGTGAACAGGGCGAGCACGACCGCGAGGCCGGCCAGGGAGGCGTACAGCATGGGCATCAGGGCCCGGTCGGCGAACCGGCCGCCCACGAGGTTCCCGACGACCATGCCGAGGCCGAAGAGGACCAGCAGCCAGGTCACCGAGCCCTCCGCGAAGCCGGCGACGTGGGTCATCATCGGCACGATGTAGGTGATGGCCGCGAAGACGCCGCCGAAGCCGAGGACGGTCATCGCCATGGCGAGCAGCACCTGCACGTTCTTGAACGCGGCTACCTCGTGCCGCAGGCGGACGCCCTCCGGCTTCGGCATGTCGGGTACGAGCCGGGCGATGCCGAGGAGGCCGACGACACCGAGCGCGGCGACGATGGCGAAGGTGACGCGCCAGCCCAGGGACTGCCCCACGAGGGTGCCCAGCGGGACGCCGACGACGTTGGCGACGGTCAGGCCGGTGAACATCATCGCGATGGCGCCTGCCTTCTTGTCGGGCGCGACCAGCTCGGCGGCCACGACCGCGCCGATGCCGAAGAAGGCACCATGGGCGAGTGAGGCGACCACGCGGCCGATCAGCATCACGGAGAAGGCGGGGGCCACGGCTGAGAGCAGGTTGCCGACGATGAACAGGCCCATCAGCACCATCAGCATCCGCTTGCGCGAGACCTTCGTGCCGAGCACCGTCATCAGCGGGGCGCCGAACATCACGCCCAGCGCGTAGCCGGTCACGAGGAATCCGGCGGTGGGGATGGAGACCCCGAAGTCTCCCGCGACCTCGGGCAGCAAGCCCATGATCACGAACTCGGTCGTGCCGATCCCGAAGGCCCCGATCGCGAGGGCCACAAGCGCGAGAGGCATGGGGTACGCCTTCCCAGACGATTGCAAGTGCGCTTTACGTGTCACCACAATACTTGCAGACGCTTAATACTTGCAAGCGCTGTATATTGCGTCCGTCCTCTACCCTGGATACAGCCGCTCCGGAGGAGGAAACGCCGATGACCGCGACAGACCCCGCGCTCACCGCCCTGGCCCAGGGCTGGTGCGCCCTCTCCCTGCTGCACGGGAAGATCGAGGCGCATGTCGAGCGCGCTCTGCAGACCGGGCACGACCTCAGCGTGCGCGAGTACTCGCTGCTCGACGTGCTCAGCCGCCAGCACGACGGCGAGGGCGGCCATCTGCAGATGAAGCAGGTCGCCGACGCGGTCGTCCTCAGCCAGAGCGCCACCACACGCCTGGTCACCCGGCTGGAGGACCGGGGTCTGCTGGAGCGCTATCTGTGCCCCACCGACCGGCGCGGCATCTACACCAATGTCACGCCGGCCGGGCTGAAGCTCCTGGAGGAGGCCCGGCCGACCAACGACGGCGCGCTGCGTGAAGCGCTCGACACGGCCGCCGAGAACCCCGAACTGGCGCCGCTCGTACGGGTCGTGGAGACGCTGAAGGTGCCCGCATAGGCTGCGGGCATGGCAGATCTGGAGTTACGGCGCGCGACGGCCGAGGATATCCCCGCGATCGTCGCGATGCTCGCCGACGACCCCCTGGGCGCCCGGCGGGAGTCACCGGACGACCTGACCCTCTACCTGGAGGCGTTCGAACGCCTCGCGGCCGATCCGAACCAGCACCAGGTCGTGGCCGTGCGCGAGGGCCGGGTCGTGGGCACACTCCAGCTCACTGTCATCCCCGGACTGTCGCGGCGCGGTGCCAGCCGGTCGATCATCGAGGCGGTCCGGGTCCGCGCCGACGAGCGGGGCGGCGGCCTGGGGTCACAGTTCATCGAGTGGGCGGTCGAGGAGTCACGTCGACAGGGCTGCAGTCTGGTCCAGCTCACATAGGACGCCTCCCGCACCGATGCCCATCGCTTCTACGAGCGCCTGGGCTTCACCGGCTCGCACGTGGGCTTCAAGCTGGAGCTCTGACAGAGCGGCGCCGTTCCAGTCAGGGGCTGTGTTTCACGTGAAACACAGCCCCACGCAGAGCCCCCACCGTCCCCAGCGGGCGACGACGTCCGGCCTGGCGTCAGCCGATCCCCCGCCAGCCGTCCGGGTCCACCCCGCCGGGGACGTCGGCGGTCTCGTCGTACGGGTGAACACGAACGAGCCGAGGTCCAGATGGCTCACCGAGCCGTCAGGACGACGCACGGCCCGCAGTGTCTCCCCGGCGAAGTAGCCCTCCAGCCCTGTCCAGGTGCCGTCGTCGTTCCCACGGAACCGTGAGCGGCGGCCCAGGCCCGAAAGCGGCCCGAGGGAGAACAGCCCGTCGGCCGTCAGGCGCAGCGCGAAGGCGCTCGTCCCCCAGTACCACTGGCCGGAGAGTTCGAGCACGGCCGGATCGACCTCCCGCAGCGGACGCCAGGCGTCGGGCATCCGGGGCTCGGCCTCGGCGACGATCCGGACGAGATCGGCGCCGACCGCCGAAATCACCGGGCCCGAGGTGCAGTTGGCCAGGACGACCGCGGCCACGTCGTCCTCGACGCTGATCGTGAGGTTCGCCAGGAAGCCCGGCAGCGAGCCCGAGTGGCCGACGAGCAACCGCCCGTCGCGGTGCTGAAGCTGGAGACCGAGCCCGTAGGCGGCCCCGTCCGCGAGATCCGCGGTCTCGGCCGGAGCCGCCGGAGTGCGCATCTCCTGGAGAGTCTCCTCGCTCAGCACCCGCTCGTCGCCCCGCGCCAGGAAGGCCGCGAACCGGGCCAGGTCCCCGCTGGTGGACCACAGCTGACCGGCTGGGGCCATCAGACCGAGGTCCTCCAACGGCTCGGGCATCATCACATCTGCCCACGGATGGACCGCCCAGCCGCCCGCGTGCGGGGCCTGCGGCTGCCCGCTGGTACGGGTCAGGCCGAGGGGTTCGAGCACTTCGCGCCGCAGCACGTCCTCCCAGGGCGCCCCGCGCAGCTTCTCGACCAGCGCGCCGAGCACGGTGTAGCCGGGATTGGAGTAGTGGAACCGCCGGCCCGGTGGATGCAGGACGGGCCGCGCGCCCAGGACGTCGGACAGGTCGGGCCGCAGTGAGCCCGGTGTGCGCTCCCACCACGGCGAGGGCGTCTCCGCGGCCAGTCCGCCGGTGTGGGCGAGCAGTTCGCGGATCGTGGCCTCTGCGGCGCGGGTGCCCGGCAGATGCTTCTCCAGCTGGTCTCCGAGGTCGAGCACGCCCTCGTCGCGCAGCCGCAGCACGAGCACCGCGGTGAAGGTCTTGGTGATCGAGCCGATCCTGTACTGCACGTCCTGATCCGGGGCGTGCCCGTCGACCGAGGTTCGCGACCCGTGCCACACGGCCCGGCCGTCCCGTACGACGGCCGCCACGAGGGAGGGGGCCCGCCCCTCGGCCTGGGCGACGGCGACGTGGTGCAGCAGTGCACGGCGCGTGGTGGGGAGCAGATCGTCCTGGGGTGCTGTCATGGGCTCAGTCCACCCGGCCGGGACGCCTCCCGTCGAGCCGGTTTCGCCCGGAGCGTGGCGCGGCCCGCGGCGACCCGAAGCGTGGCGCGGCCCGCCGCCACGTCGTGCAGGGTCTCGCCGCCGATGACATGTCGATCTTCTGTGACCTGCTGGTTCTCTGTTGTCTCACCGCGATGTCACCCAAGATCAGTCTCAGAGCGATGCCATTTCCTCGGCGGAACGATGAGTCTGCGGCTGAGCCACCGAGCACGAGGACCACATGCGAGCTCAGATCGCGCACCGATGAGTTTCCCGCGCCGCGCCGGTCTGTACGCGTGAGACCGACTCACGGAAAGTTGGCGCCATGCGGAAATTGATCTACGGCATGAACCTGAGCCTGGACGGCTACATCGCCGCGCCCGGCGACGACATCGGCTGGAGCGTGCCGAGCGACGAGCTGTTCCAGTTCTGGTCCGACCAGTTGGAGGCGACCGACCTGACGCTGTACGGGCGCAAGCTGTGGCAGACGATGAGCTCCTACTGGCCGACCGGCGACCAGCAGCCCGACGCCACCCCGGCGGAGGTCGAGTTCGCGCGCCGCTGGCGGGACATGTCGAAGGTGGTGTTCTCCGCGACGATCGACGAGGTCGACTGGAACACCCGCCTGGTCACCGGCGACGCGGTCGCCGAGATCACCCGGCTCAAGGCCGAGGACGGCGGCCCGATGGACATCGGCGGCGCGACGCTCGCCGGGGCGGCCATGCGGGCCGGGCTGATTGACGAGTACGTGCTGGCCACCGCGCCGGTCCTGGTGGGCGGCGGCACGCCGTTCTTCAGCGCGCTGGACAGCTGGGTGAACCTGAACCTGGTGGAGACTCGGACGCTTCCTTGCGGCGTGATCCTGACCAGGTACGAGACGAGGCGCTGAGCGCCCGTCCATGAGTCACGGGCCATATGCTCCGCGGGTGACACCGGAGGAGCTGGCCCGGTCGCGCCGCGCACGCGACCTCCTCAGGTCTGGGCCATGTCCACGAAGCGCGAGTAGTGGCCCTGGAAGGCGACCGTGATGGTGGCGGTGGGGCCGTTACGGTGCTTGCCGACGATGATGTCCGCCTCGCCCGCGCGAGGCGACTCCTTCTCGTAGGCGTCCTCGCGGTGGAGCAGGATGACCATGTCGGCGTCCTGCTCGATGGAGCCGGACTCACGCAGGTCGGACACCATCGGCTTCTTGTCCGTGCGCTGCTCGGGACCACGGTTGAGCTGCGAGAGGGCGATCACCGGGACCTCCAGCTCCTTGGCCAGCAGCTTGAGGTTACGGGACATGTCCGAGACCTCCTGCTGACGGCTCTCGGAGCGCTTGGAGCCGCCGGACTGCATCAGCTGGAGGTAGTCGATGATCACGAGCTTGATGTCGCTGCGCTGCTTCAGACGACGGCACTTCGCGCGGATCTCCATCATCGACAGGTTCGGGGAGTCGTCGATGTAGAGCGGCGCCGAGGACACCTCGGGCATCCGACGGGCCAGACGGGTCCAGTCCTCGTCGGTCATCGTGCCGGAGCGCATGTGGTGCAGGGCGACGCGGGCCTCGGCGGACAGCAGACGCATCGCGATCTCGTTGCGGCCCATTTCGAGGGAGAAGATGACGCTCGGCAGGTTGTGCTTGATCGACGCGGCGCGGGCGAAGTCCAGCGCGAGGGTGGACTTGCCCATGGCGGGACGCGCGGCGATGACGATCATCTGGCCCGGGTGCAGACCGTTGGTGAGGGAGTCGAGGTCGGTGAAGCCCGTGGGCACACCGGTCATCTCACCGCTGCGTGAGCCGATGGCCTCGATCTCGTCGAGCGCGCCCTCCATGATGTCGCCGAGCGGCAGGTAGTCCTCGCTGGTGCGCTGCTCGGTGACGGCGTAGATCTCCGCCTGGGCGCGGTTGACGATCTCGTCGACGTCGTCGTCGGCCGCGTATCCCATCTGCGTGATGCGCGTGCCGGCCTCGACCAGTCGGCGCAGGACCGCCCGCTCGTGCACGATCTCCGCGTAGTACTCGGCGTTGGCGGCGGTGGGGACGGTCTGGACGAGGGTGTGCAGATACGAGGCGCCGCCGACCTTGTTGATCTCGCCGCGCTTGGTGAGCTCGGCGGCGATGGTGATGGGGTCGGCCGGCTCGCCCTTGGCGTAGACGTCGAGGATCGCCTGGTAGATCGTCTCGTGGGCGGGCTTGTAGAAGTCGTGGCCCTTGAGGATCTCGACGACGTCGGCGATGGCGTCCTTGGACAGGAGCATGCCGCCGAGGACGGACTGCTCGGCGTTGAGGTCCTGGGGCGGCACCCGCTCGAAGGCCGGGCCTCCCGACCCCTCCCACTCATCTCGGTCGTGCTGATCGTCGCGGCCCCGCGGCGCGTCGCCGCGCCTGCGGGAGGCCGGTAGTCGGTCGCTCGGCCCGCTGTCGGCCCACGGGTCGTCCAAGGGCTCGGAAATGCTCACCGAGCAACCTCCTCCCGTCCGCCGAGCGGACCTCGCAGTGCCCTCTTTTCTACGGCACGGCACCGACAAAACGAGAAGCCCAACTCCGTTTCTGGTGCGTCGGTTTTGTGTCGTTTCAACGGCCGACGAACGGAGCGGGCGCCGGACCACCGTAGGCCCTCGGGCACCGTCAGCCAATCTGGTTATCCACAGGCCATGTGGACGACGGCCCAGATGCTGTGGAGAACCCCTCGAAACCTGTGCACGACCCGGTGGACAGGCCTGTGAACAAGCCCCCACCCCCTTCACGACCATCGCTCTGACCTGCCGTTTTGCCGCCCATCGGCTGTGCAGAAGAAAAACTTTCCCAGTCAGCCCAAGATCAGGTCGAGCACTGTGGGCAAGCACACCCACAGTGACGACAAGTAAGGGTCACTAATCGATTGCATCTCTTACCTGTGGACGATTACATTGGCCGTCATGACCCAGGCTCCCGCGCCCCCCAGGGCCACCCGGCGACAGCACGACCGCGAGATACTCGCGCTGGCCGTGCCGGCCTTCGGCGCGCTTGTCGCCGAGCCCCTCTTCCTGATGGCCGACAGCGCGATCGTCGGCCATCTGGGCACCGCCCAGCTCGCCGGGCTGGGCGTCGCCTCGGCCCTGCTCGCGACGGCCGTCAGCGTCTTCGTCTTCCTCGCCTACGCCACCACGGCCGCCGTCGCCCGCCGGGTCGGCGCGGGTGACCTCAAAGCCGCCATCCGCCAGGGCATGGACGGTATCTGGCTGGCCGCGCTGCTGGGAGCCGCCGTCATCGCCGTCACCCTCCCCACGGCATCACCCCTCGTCGACCTCTTCGGCGCGTCCTCGACCGCCGCTCCCTACGCGTCCACCTATCTGCGGATCTCCGCGCTGGGCATCCCGGCCATGCTGATCGTGCTGGCCGCGACCGGAGTGCTGCGCGGACTGCAGGACACCAGGACACCCCTCTACGTCGCCGTCGCCGGCTTCGTCGCCAACGCCGTCCTCAACGCGGCCCTCGTCTACGGCGCCGACCTCGGTATCGCGGGCTCCGCCTGGGGCACGGTCGTCGCCCAGTGGGGCATGGCGGCCGCCTACCTCGCCGTGGTGATCCGCGGAGCCCGGCGCCACGGCGCCTCCCTGCGCCCCGACGCGGCAGGTATCAAGTCCTCCGCCCACGCGGGTGTGCCCCTGCTCGTGCGCACGCTGTCGCTGCGGGCGATCCTGATGATCGCGACCGCCGTAGCCGCCCGCCTCGGTGACTCCGACATCGCCGCCCACCAGATCATCGTGTCCCTGTGGATCCTGCTCGCCTTCGCCCTCGACGCCATCGCCATCGCCGGACAGGCCATCATCGGCCGCTTTCTGGGCGCCGGAGACGCACAGGGTGCCCGCGACGCCTGCCGCCGCATGGTGCAGTGGGGCATCGGGGTCGGACTCGTCCTCGGTGCCCTCGTCGTCGTGGCGCGTCCCCTCTTCCTGCCGCTGTTCACCAGCGACCCCACCGTGACGGACACCGCGCTGCCCGCGCTCGTCGTCGTGGCGCTGTCCCAGCCGATCTGCGGCGTGGTCTTCACCCTGGACGGTGTGCTGATGGGCGCCGGAGACGGCCCGTATCTCGCCTGGGCGATGCTGCTGACCCTGGCGGTCTTCGCCCCGGTCGCGCTGCTCGTCCCCGTCCTGGGCGGCGGGCTCACCGCCCTGTGGGTCGCGATGACGCTGATGATGACCGTGCGCATGCTGACCCTGTGGCTGCGCGCCCGCTCGGGCCGCTGGATCGTCACAGGCGCGACGCGCTGACCTTCCGCTCCCGGTCGACATTCCGCCCACCAGCCGCCGTTTCACGTGAAACATCCGGCCCGCCCGGAGATGCCCAGTCCCGACGAGGGATGCCATATCCCGACCGGCCGCCACAAGGAACACCGCAGGCGGAAGGGGCCGCACCCGATGGGTGCGGCCCCTTCCTTCAGCTGTTCAAGCCGATCGCGGCGTTCAGCCCGCGACAACCTCGATGTTGACCTTGGCGGCAACCTCGGGGTGCAGACGCACGGACGTCTCGTGGGCGCCCAGGGTCTTGATCGGCGCACCGAGCTCGATGCGACGCTTGTCGACCTCGGGGCCACCGGCGGCCTTGATCGCCGAAGCGACGTCGGCCGGGGTGACGGAGCCGAAGAGACGGCCGGCGTCGCCGGAGCGAACGGCCAGACGGACCTTCACGCCCTCGAGTCGGGCCTTGACAGCATTGGCCTGCTCGATGGTCTGGATCTCGTGGATCTTGCGAGCGCGACGGATCTGCTCGACGTCCTTCTCGCCGCCCTTGGTCCAGCGGATAGCGAACTTCCGCGGGATCAGGTAGTTGCGAGCGTAACCGTCCTTGACGTCCACGACGTCGCCCGCGGCACCGAGGCCGGAGACCTCGTGGGTGAGGATGATCTTCATGTTTCGGTCACCCTTCCCTTAGCGCGCGGTGGAGGTGTAGGGCAGCAGCGCCATCTCACGGCTGTTCTTCACGGCCGTGGCGACGTCACGCTGGTGCTGCGTGCAGTTGCCGGTCACGCGGCGGGCACGGATCTTGCCGCGGTCGGAAATGAACTTCCGCAGCATGTTCGTGTCCTTGTAGTCCACGTACGTGACCTTGTCCTTGCAGAATGCGCAGACCTTCTTCTTCGGCTTGCGCACAGGCGGCTTCGCCATGGTGATTCTCCTGTGTGATCAAGAAGTTTGGGTACGGCCCGCCCCTGACCCGAGGGTCTAGAAGGGGGGCTCGTCCGAGTAGCCGCCGCTGTTGCCGGAGCCGGAGCCGGAGCCGCCGCCCCAGCCGCCACCACCCTGGTTGCCACCGGCGGGAGCGCCGGTCGCCCACGGGTCGTCAGCGGGAGCGCCGCCGCCCTGCTGGCCGCCACCGGAGCCGCCGCCCCAGCCGCCGCCCTGCTGGCCGCCACCGCCACCGCCGCTGAAGCCGCCGCCACCGCCCTGGCCACCGCGGCCGGCGGTCTTGGTGACCTTGGCCGTGGCGTTGCGCAGGCTGGGCCCGACTTCCTCGACGTCCAGCTCGTAGACCGTGCGCTTGACACCCTCACGGTCGTCGTAGGACCGCTGCTTCAGCCGGCCCTGCACGATGACGCGCATGCCTCGCTGGAGCGATTCGGCGACGTGCTCCGCCGCCTGACGCCAGACCGAGCAGGTCAGGAACAGGCTCTCGCCGTCCTTCCACTCGTTCGTCTGACGGTCGAAGGTGCGGGGAGTGGACGCGACACGGAACTTCGCGACCGCCGCACCGGAGGGGGTGAAGCGCAGCTCGGGGTCATCGACAAGGTTGCCGACGACCGTGATGACGGTCTCGCCTGCCATGGGGGAACCTCTCGGCGGGTTTACTGCTGGCTGCTTGCGGTACTACTCGAAACCCGAGATCAGCTGAGCGGGAGAGCTCAGTGGGTCTCGGGGCGGAGGACCTTGGTCCGGAGGACCGACTCGTTCAGGTTCATCTGGCGGTCGAGCTCCTTGACGACCGCAGGCTCGGCCTGCAGGTCGATGACCGAGTAGATGCCCTCGGGCTTCTTCTTGATCTCGTACGAGAGACGACGACGGCCCCAGGTGTCGACCTTCTCGACCTTTCCGCCGCCGTCACGGACGACAGAGAGGAAGTTCTCGATCAGCGGGGAGACAGAGCGCTCCTCGAGATCGGGGTCGAGGATGACCATCACCTCGTAGTGACGCATGTGGAACCCACCTCCTTTGGACTCAGCGGCCACGGTCGTTCCGTGGCAGGAGGGTTGTGATGCGTACGCAACAGTGTCCGCCAGTACAACAGCCGCCACTGACAATCGGGGTTCTCGCGTGGAGATCCCGGCCCGCGGCATGGGCAGACACCGGTGCAGACGGTACAGAGTACCCGCACACCCGCTTCCGGTTGAAATCAGGCCGTGGGGACCGTCAATCTGTACACGTCGGGTGTGTATGGCGCTACGATGCGCCGCCTTCCGCAGGAGGTGCCCCATGGCACAGGCATTGCGACCCAACACCGGAGTCGGTTCTCTCTTCGCCACGGACGACAAGTCCCATCCACTCCAGGACGCCCTGCTCGCGGCGACCCTGGTGCTCGGCTTGGTGTCGTTCATCACGGCGCAGTTCGACAGCCTCCATCTGCTGAGCTCCTGGACCGGTCTGGTGGGGATCGCCGCGGGCGCCTACGGACAGTGGATCTCCGAGACCACCCGTGAGCGCTTCGGTCTGATCCTGGGCCTCGGTGCCAGCGGCGTCGGCTTCTTCCTCGGCATGGCCCACGGCGGTCTGTTCGGCGGATTCTGACCGGCACCGACACCCCCGCCGACGCCACTCGGACCCGGCGGGCACCTGCCCGTCGCCCGCCCGGAGGATCTGCCCCACGGCTCTGTCGGCCGCAGGGGCGGGTCCCGTCGCGGCGGGACCGAGCCATACCCGGCGACGGTGTGACCGGTGAGGCGTGTGGTCCAAGGCGTCCCACGGCACGTCAGAAGGGGGCGGACAGGCCCTCCGGCCGGGGCAAAGGTGCCGTGCGCCCAGTCGGCGTGCCCGCCGGGCGCAGTAGGCTTCGGCGCGAGAGCCGGAGCCCCTGTACCCATGGGGACACACCAGCCCGAGGAGCGCCCCGACATGAGCCTGACCCTGAGGACCATCAGCCGCGAGCAGCATCTGGCGTACATCCAGAGCCTGCCGGCGGCGAGTCACATGCAGGTCCCCGCCTGGGCAGACGTCAAGGCCGAGTGGCGCTCGGAGAACCTCGGCTGGTTCGACGACCGGACCGGCGAGCTGGTCGGTGCCGGGCTGGTGCTCTACCGGCAGCTGCCGAAGATCAAGCGCTACCTCGCCTATCTTCCCGAGGGCCCGGTCATCAACTGGTTCGCACCGAACCTCGACGACTGGATCCGGCCGATGCTGGCCCACCTCAAGCAGCAGGGCGCCTTCTCCGTGAAGATGGGCCCGCCGGTGATCATCCGGCGCTGGGAGGCCAACTCCATCAAGCAGGGCATCCAGAACCCGGACGTGAAGCGGCTGCGGGACATCGAGGCCGACTTCATCGAGCCGCGTGCCTTCGAGGTGGCCGACAAGCTGCGCCGCATGGGCTGGCAGCAGGGCGAGGACGGCGGCGCCGGCTTCGGCGACGTACAGCCCCGTTACGTCTACCAGGTGCCGTTGGCCAACCGCTCCCTGGAAGAGGTGCACAAGAACTTCAACCAGCTGTGGCGCCGCAACATCAAGAAGGCCGAGAAGGCCGGCGTCGAGGTCGTCCAGGGCGGTTACCACGACCTGGAGGAGTGGCAGCGGCTGTACGAGATCACGGCCGTGCGCGACCACTTCCGGCCCCGCCCGCTGTCGTACTTCCAGCGCATGTGGACGGCCCTCAACAACGAGGACCCCAACCGGATGCGGCTGTACTTCGCCCGCCACAACGGCGTGAACCTGTCGGCGGCGACCATGCTGATCGTCGGCGGGCACGTCTGGTACTCCTACGGCGCCTCCGACAACATCGGCCGTGAGGTCCGGCCCTCGAACGCGATGCAGTGGCGGATGCTGCGTGACGCCTACGCGCTCGGCGCGAGCGTCTACGACCTGCGCGGCATCTCCGACTCGCTGGACGAGTCCGACCACCTCTTCGGTCTGATCCAGTTCAAGGTGGGCACGGGCGGTCAGGCCGCCGAGTACCTCGGCGAGTGGGACTTCCCCCTGAACAAGCTGCTCCACAAGGCACTCGACATCTACATGTCGCGCCGCTGACCGAGCCCTTTGCTGTCGCGTCGCCGACCGCGCGTCCCGCCGTTCGGTACCGTCGACAGCTCGCACACCTCTGATACACCGCAGCCACGAGAAAGGTTCCGGGTCCGGCCATGGCGCTCACGCTCTACGTCGACACCGCGCGCTGGCGGGCGCACCACAAGCACGTGCAGGAGCGGTTCCCAGGACTCGTCCCGGTCTGCAAGGGCAACGGCTACGGATTCGGGCACGAGCGGCTGGCGGAGGAGGCCACGCGGCTCGGCTCCGACGTCCTCGCCGTCGGCACGACGTACGAGGCCGCGCGCATCAAGGACTGGTTCGGCGGTGACCTGCTCGTGCTGACGCCCTACCGGCGCGGCGAGGAGCCGGTGCCGCTGCCGGACCGGGTGATCCGCTCGGTGTCCTCCGTGGACGGCGTGTACGGCCTGGTCGGGGCCCGTGTGGTCATCGAGGTGATGTCCTCGATGAAGCGGCACGGCATCAGCGAGCATGACCTGCCCCAGCTGCACTCCGCCATAGAGAACATCCGTCTCGAAGGCTTCGCCATCCACCTGCCGCTGGACCGCACCGACGGCTCGGACGCCGTCGAGGAGGTCATCGGCTGGATGGACCGGCTGCGCGCGGCCAGGCTGCCGCTGCACACCATGTTCGTCAGCCACCTCAAGGCCGAGGAGTTGGTCCGGCTCCAGCAGCAGTTCCCGCAGACCCGGTTCCGTGCCCGCATCGGCACCCGGCTGTGGCTGGGGGACCACGAGGCCACCGAGTACCGGGGCGCGGTCCTCGACGTCACCCGGGTCTCCAAGGGCGACCGCTTCGGCTACCGCCAGCAGAAGGCGGCGTCGGACGGTTTCCTGGTGGTCGTGGCGGGAGGCACATCGCACGGGGTGGGCCTGGAGGCCCCGAAGGCGCTGCACGGCGTCATGCCGCGCGCCAAGGGCGTCGCCCGCGCCGGCCTCGCCACGGTCAACCGGAACCTTTCTCCATTCGTCTGGGGCGGCAAGCAGCGCTGGTTCGCCGAGCCGCCGCACATGCAGGTGTCGATCCTGTTCGTGCCCGCGGACGCGCCGGAGCCGAAGGTCGGCGACGAGCTGGTCGCCCATCTGCGGCACACCACCACGCAGTTCGACCGGCTCGTGGACAGCTGAGCCGCGCGGGCGGGAGCCCGCCGGGCTGGCGGCACCTCCGTCCCTGCCCTCACGCGGACCCCAGCGCCCCACGCAGAAGGCCGTACGCGGAACTCCCGCGTACGGCCTTTCACATGCCGCCCGAGCGGCCATTCACCTGCCACCCAGGCCCTGTTCGCTCAGGGCGAACGCTCGTCCCAGAGGCCCTTCGCGGGGACGTCGGCACTGCCGGCCGCGGCTCCCTCCGCTGTGCCCCAAGCCACCTGAGGCCCGTCGAAATAGGCTGCGTGCCGCGAGGAACGGGACGCCGCACCGAGAGCGATGACGTCCGGAGCGCCGTCGAGCACCCCTCCCGAGGGGTCGTCGTCGCCGTCGCGGCGCACCACGTCGCGCTCCGGCATGAGGATGTCGCGGATCACGACGGCGCACAGGTAGAACGTGCCCGCGAGATGCACCCCGATCGCCCAGTGGTAGCCGTCGGTCGGGAGGCCCTTGTGGGCGTCGCCGCTGGTCGTGTACGCGAGGTACATCCAGATCCCGAGGAAGTAGGCGACCTCGCACGCCTGCCAGATCAGGAAGTCCCGCCACTTGGGCCGGGCGAGCACGGCCAGCGGTACCAGCCACAGCACGTACTGCGGTGAGTAGACCTTGTTGGTGAGGATGAACGCGGCGACCATCAGGAAGGCCAGCTGCGCGAACCGGGGACGGCGCGGTGCCAGCAGCGCCAGGGCACCGATACCGGCGACGCACAGCAACACCAGAAGCATGGCCAGGGTGTTGACCGTCTCGGTGCTCAGCGGGTCCTTGGAGTTCTGGGCCAGGATCAGCCAGAAGGAGCCGAAGTCGACGCCCCGCTCCTGGCTGAAGCGGTAGAACTTCGACCACCCGTCGAAGGCGAAGAGCATCACCGGCAGGTTCACCACCAGCCAGGCGACGGCCGTACCGCCCAGCGCCTTGGCGAGGTCCCGCCATCGGGCCGCCCGCACGCACAGCACGATCAGCGGCCACAGCAGGAACACCGGGTAGAGCTTGGCGGCCGTGGCGAGCCCCAGGAGGACACCGAAGGCCAGTGCGCGCCCCCGGGACCACATCAGCATCGCCGCGGCCGTCAGAGCGACCGCCAGCAGGTCCCAGTTGATGGTGGCGGTGAGCGCGAAGGCGGGCGCCAGGGCGACCAGCAGGCCGTCCCAGGGCCGTCGTGCGTGGGTGCGGGTGACGCAGACGGCGATGACCGCCGTGCACGCCATCAGCATCCCGGCATTGACCATCCAGTACCACTGCTCCTGGTCCTGGATGCTGCCCGAGCCGGGCGTGAGCCAGGCGGCGACCTCCATGAACACACCGGTCAGCACCGGGTATTCGAGGTACTCCATGTCGCCGGGCAGCCGGTCGAAGTACGGCACCAGCCCGTCCGCGAAGCCACGCCCGTTGTACAGATGCGGAATGTCGGAGTAGCAGGCGTGTGTGTACTGGGAGCTGGCTCCGAAGAACCAGCCGCCGTTGTAGCAGGGCGCCTTCTGGACCAGACCGAGGGCGAACATGCCGATGGCCACCAGCGCAATGATCCGCACGGGGGTCCACCACGACGTCCCGAAGAGGGCGTGCCGCCCGAGGGGGCCGCCGATCAGCTCGCTGCCGTGCGCGGCGACCGAATCGGTCCGGGTCGGTGGCACCACGTCGGGCTGACGCGCTTGCGTTTGTTCTGCACTGGGCATGGGGCACATCCTGCCGTACAAGTCTGGGAAAACGCCGAGGGCCGCCGCGCCCGGGTGGGTGCGGCGGCCCGATGTTTCACGTGAAACACGCGGTTTCACGTGAAACGCCCATGTTGGGCGAAACGGCTCCTAGCCGGTCGAGCCTCCGAAGAGGCCGCCGCTGCCGTTTCCGTTGCCTCTGGTGGAGTCGGTCGGCGAGCCCGTCGGTGTCGGACTCACCCCGCCGTCCGTACCGCCGGTGTCCGTGCCACCGATATCGGCGCCACCGGTGTCGGTGCCTCCCGTGGTGGTGTCGTCGCACTTCCACCACTGGGTGCAGGTCTCGGTGGGCGACGGTGTGGGCGACGGCTCCGGCTTTCCACGGGTCGGCGTCGGGGTCGGGGTCGCCGACTCCGTCTCGGACGGCGAGGGAGTGGGCGACGGCGTCGGCTCGGCGTTGACGACCTCACCGATGTCCTCGGGCGTCGGGAACTTCTCCGACGGCTGGCCTTGGAGCGCCTCGGCCATGTAGTCGTGCCAGATCTCCGACGGGAACGACGCACCGTGGATGGAGTCCTGATCACCGGTGCCGTACATCGGCAGGAACGTACGGTTCTTGATCTTCTCGTCGTCCGGGTAGCGGAACATGGTGATCGCGGTGGACAGCTGCGGGGTGTAGCCGACGAACCAGGCCGACTTGTTGTCGTCCGTGGTACCGGTCTTGCCCGCCACGTCACGGCCGGGCAGCTGGGCGTTGGTACCCGTGCCCTCCTCCACCACGGTCTTCAGCACGTCCGTGACGTTGTCGGCGACCTTCGAGGTGAAGGCCTGCTTCGTCTGGACCTTGTGCTCGAAGACGGTCCCGTCCTTGCTGGCGATCTTGGTGACCGAGAACGGATCGCGCTGCTTGCCGCTGGCCGCGAAGGTGGCGTACGAGCCCGCCATACGGATCGCGCTGGGGTCGGAGATACCGATGGAGAACGAGGGGAAGCCGGTGCCGGCCAGGCTGCTCTCCCGCAGACCGGCGTTGACCGCCGCCTCCTTCACCTTGTCCAGGCCGACATCCATGCCGAGCTGCACGAAGGCGGAGTTCACCGACTGGCGCATCGCCTCACGCAGGTCGATCTTGTAGTCGGGTGCTTCGCCCACCGACTCCTTGCCGTCGTTCTCCTGGAGCCACTCCTTGCCCTCTTCGTTCACCCAGACCGAGCCGTCGTAGTTCTTGATCTTGAGGTCGTTCTGGCCGCTGTACAGGCTCTTCGGCGAGACGACGGTGCGCTCGTCGTGGGCCTGCACCTCACCGAGGTCGGGGTCCCGGACGCCCCACGTCATGGCCGCCGCGAGGACGAACGGCTTCATCGTCGAGCCGATCTGGGCACCGGTTTCGTCGGCGTTGTTGGTGAAGTGCTTGGTGGCGTCCGTGCCGCCGTAGATGGCCCTGATGGCACCGGTCGCCGGGTCCACCGAGGCGCCGCCGAACTGGACGTGGGTGTCCTTCGTCGGGCGCTTCTTGGGGTCGATGTTCTCCTTGCGGACCTTCTTGACCGCGGCTTCCAGGGCCTTGACCCTCTTCTTGTCGAAGGTCGTGTAGATCGAGTAGCCGCCCTGCTGGAGCTGATCCTGGGTGATACCCGTCTCGTCGCCGTGGCTGACGATGTAACCGTTGGCGAGGTCGACGAGGTAACCGATCTGGCCGCTCAGCGCCGTGTTGAAGCGCGGGTTCTGGATCTTGGGCAGGTCGGTGTACTTGGCGCGCGTCCCGGGGTCGAGGTGGCCGTACTCCACCATCTTGTCGAGGGTGTCCTGCTGCTGGCGCAGGGCACGCCTCTTGTTCTCGTCGGGCGTGGCCGTCTGGTCGATGTTCACCGCGCCGGCCGGGTCGTAGTACGTGGCGCCCTTGAGTGTGGCCGCCAGGAAGGCGCACTCGCCGGGGTTGAGATCGATGGCGTCCTTGTTGAAGTACGCGCGGGCCGCCGCCTGAATGCCGTACGCGTTACGGCCGTAGTAGGCGGAGTTGAGGTAGCCCTCCATGATCTTGTCCTTGGAGACCGACGCGCCCACCTTGATGGAGACGAACAGTTCCTTGAACTTGCGGGAGACCGTCTGCGACTGGTCGTCCAGCATCGCGTTCTTGACGTACTGCTGGGTGATCGTGGAACCGCCCTGGGTGTCGCCGCCGCGGGCCATGTTGAACATGGCGCGGGCGATGCCCTTGGGGTCGATACCGCTGTCGGTGCGGAACGTCTTGTTCTCCTGGGAGATGACCGCGTTCTGCATCTCCTGCGGGATCTGCGCCAGGTTGATGATCTGACGGTTCGTCTCGCCGCCCGTGGCCACCATCTCGGAGCGGTCGGACCAGTAGTAGACGTTGTTCTGCGCCGTCGCCGTCAGCTGCACGTTGGGGACGCTCACCAGCGCGTAGCCGACGCCCGCGATGGCGACCAGGCTGCCGAGGAAGGCCAGGGACAGGCCGGAGACGAGCTTCCAGGACGGCACCCAGCGATGCCAGCCGTACTTGCCGGCCCGCGGATAGTCGATGATCCGCTTGCGGCCGGTGTCCGCCACCCGGCCTCTGCCTCGCCCGGGTCCACCCGGCCCCGGGGCGGCACGCCGGCCTCCCCGGCCGGGGTCGGGCGCGCGGCGGCGGCCGCCGCCCTGCGTGGCACGCCGGGCCGCGGCGCGACCGCCGTACGTGCTCTCCTCTCCTCCCGAGCCATAGGCGTCGGAAGGAGACCCGGTGGCGCCTCGCGGTGCCGCTCGGCGGCCGGAGGGCAGGCCGGACTGGCCGCGTCGGGCCGCAGCACGTCCGCCTTCCTGCGGCTGCGGCGGTTTGCGACGGTGCTCGCTCATCGAAGGACTACTCCTAGGGCAGGCGCACCTCTGCGCGCCTGGAAACGGCAGCTGGTTTCCGGTCCCCCCGAAGTACGGACATGGTCGGTCCCGCATTCATCCGTACTGCACCGGGGACCATGACGCCCCCCGGCGTCACACGGTTCCCGGCGGTATGCATGCCGCACAGACTACGCACCGTCAAAACCTGCCTAGCCCCGAAGTTCACCTCAAATCAGGCAACTCGGTGCCGACGAATCAGTGATGTGACGCCGTTCACGATTCCCCCTCTTGTCGCATCAGCCAGGCCGTTCTATCGTGCTGATGTATCGAGTCGATACATCAGCACGACATAAAGACCGTCACGGACCCCGTCACCGGGGTCGCAAGCAGAGGGGAGGCGACGATGAGCCGGCGTTCCGGGATCCTTGAGTTCGCCGTACTCGGCTTGCTCCGCGAATCTCCGATGCACGGCTATGAACTGCGCAAACGACTCAATACGTCACTGGGTGTGTTCCGCGCGTTCAGCTACGGGACGCTCTACCCCTGCCTCAAGACGCTGGTCACCAACGGCTGGTTGATCGAGGAGCCGGGGAGCGCGCCCGAGGACGCCCTCGCCGCGTCCCTCGCGGGCCGGCGCGCCAAGATCGTCTACCGGTTGACGGCGGAAGGCAAGGAGCACTTCGAGCAGCTGCTGTCGCAGACGGGGCCCGACGCGTACGAGGACGAGCACTTCGCCGCCCGCTTCGCCTTCTTCGGGCAGACCTCTCGGGATGTGCGCATGCGCGTGCTCGAAGGCCGCCGCAGCCGCCTTGAGGAACGCCTGGAGAAGATGAGCGCCTCGCTCACGCGCACCCGGGAGCGCCTCGACGACTACACCCTTGAGCTCCAGCGCCACGGAATGGAGTCCGTGGAGCGCGAAGTGCGCTGGCTGAACGAGCTCATCGAGAGCGAGCGGGCCGGTCGGGACCTTCGTGGTTCCGCCGCCGGGGAGCCCGCTCAGCAGGACACCACAACTGGAGCGACGGGCGGCCTGCCCCGGTCCGGGGAAACCCCCCGGTCGGATACGCCCGACGACACCGCCACGTGAAGCTCCCGCAAGGGCTTCACCGAGTACACACAGGGAGCAACCGGAATGGGTTCGGTTCGCGTAGCCATCGTCGGCGTGGGCAACTGCGCCGCGTCGCTGGTGCAGGGCGTCGAGTACTACAAGGACGCCGACCCGGCGTCCAAGGTCCCGGGCCTGATGCACGTCCAGTTCGGCGAGTACCACGTCCGTGACGTGGAGTTCGTCGCGGCGTTCGACGTCGACGCGAAGAAGGTCGGCCTCGACCTCTCGGACGCCATCGGCGCCTCCGAGAACAACACCATCAAGATCTGCGACGTGCCCTCCGCGGGCGTGACCGTCCAGCGCGGCCACACCCTCGACGGCCTCGGCAAGTACTACCGCGAGACCATCGAGGAGTCCGCCGAGGCGCCGGTCGACGTCGTCCAGGTCCTCAAGGACAAGCAGGTCGACGTCCTCGTCTGCTACCTGCCCGTCGGTTCCGAGGCCGCGGCGAAGTTCTACGCCCAGTGCGCCATCGACGCCAAGGTCGCCTTCGTCAACGCCCTGCCGGTCTTCATCGCCGGCACCAAGGAGTGGGCGGACAAGTTCACCGAGGCGGGAGTCCCGATCGTCGGTGACGACATCAAGTCCCAGGTCGGCGCCACCATCACGCACCGCGTCATGGCGAAGCTGTTCGAGGACCGCGGTGTCATCCTGGACCGCACGATGCAGCTGAACGTCGGCGGCAACATGGACTTCAAGAACATGCTCGAGCGCGAGCGCCTGGAGTCCAAGAAGATCTCCAAGACGCAGGCCGTCACCTCGCAGATCCCCGACCGGGACCTGGGCGAGAAGAACGTCCACATCGGCCCGTCCGACTACGTGGCCTGGCTGGACGACCGCAAGTGGGCCTACGTCCGTCTGGAGGGCCGCGCGTTCGGCGACGTCCCGCTGAACCTGGAGTACAAGCTCGAGGTCTGGGACTCCCCGAACTCCGCGGGTGTCATCATCGACGCCGTGCGCGCCGCGAAGATCGCCAAGGACCGCGGCATCGGCGGTCCGATCCTGTCCGCGTCGAGCTACTTCATGAAGAGCCCGCCGGTGCAGTACTTCGACGACGAGGCCCGCGAAAACGTCGAGAAGTTCATCAAGGGCGAGGTCGAGCGCTAAAGACGCTGTTCTCTTCCTGGGCTTGAGGGTCCCCGAGGCATTGCGCCCCGGGGACCCTCCCCGTATGTGAGGCTGTGCCTCATGGCCGTCGTACGTGATCTTCGGGTCCTGCTGCGCTTCGGGAACTTCCGGCGCCTGCTCGCCGTACGACTGCTCTCCCAGGGCGCCGACGGCGTCTACCAGGTCGGCCTCGCCACCTATGTCGTCTTCTCCCCCGAGAAGCAGACCTCCGCGGCCGCGATCGCCTCCGCGATGGCCGTACTGCTGCTCCCCTACTCGCTGGTCGGCCCCTTCGCCGGAGTCCTGCTGGACCGCTGGCGGCGCCGCCAGGTCTTCGTGTACGGCAACGTGCTGCGCGCCGTGCTCGCGACGGTCACCGCGCTGCTGATGGTCAGCCAGGTCCCCGACTGGCTCTTCTACGTCTCCGCCCTGTGCGTCACCGCCGTCAACCGCTTCGTCCTGGCGGGCCTGTCGGCCTCGCTGCCGCGCGTGGTGGACAAGGAGCGGCTGGTGGTGGCCAACTCCCTGTCCCCGACGGCCGGCACGCTCGCCGCGACGGCGGGCGGCGGCCTCGCCTTCGTGGTGCGGCTGGCGGTCGCCGACTCCGACGCCGCCGTGGTGTTCCTGGGCGCCGCGCTGTACCTGTGCGGGGCCCTCGCCGCGCTGCGCATCCCGCGCGAACTGCTGGGCCCGGACACCGGCCTGATGCAGCCTCGGCTGGGGACGGCCCTGTCCGGCACGGCCCGCGACCTGGCCGCGGGCATCCGGCACCTGGCCGCACCGCCGCGCAGGGAGGCCGCCTGGGCGCTCGGCGCGATGACGCTCATGCGGTTCTGCTACGGCGCCCTGTCGGTCATGGTGCTGATGCTCTGCCGCTACGCCCTGACGTCCAGCACCGACGACGGGCTCGCCCTGCTCGGGGTGGCGCTCGGCCTGTCCGGGGCCGGCTTCTTCGCGGCGGCGGTGCTGACACCCTGGACGGCGGGCCGGCTCGGGGCGGGCCGATGGATCGCGGTGTGTGCCGCGACCGCCGCCGTGCTGGAGCCCGCGCTGGGCCTGCCCTTCGCCACCGCTCCGCTCCTCGCGGCCGCCTTCGTCCTGGGGCTCACCACCCAGGGCGCGAAGATCTCCACCGACACCATCGTCCAGTCCTCGGTAGACGACGGCTTCCGCGGCCGGGTCTTCTCCGTCTACGACGTCCTGTTCAACATCGCCTTCGTCGGGGCGGCGGGAGTGGCTTCGCTGATGCTCCCGCCCGACGGCCGCTCGGTCGTCCTGGTGTTCACCGTGGCCGTCATCTACGGCGCCGTTGCGGTGGCTATGGCCCGTTTTGAACGCCGCTGAATGTCACACGAGTGCCACAGAGCCACTCCCGCCTCCGCCACTGTCACAGGGGGCCGCTACCTTACGTGGGTCTTATCCGCTTCTTATGCGTGTCGCACCGCATCAAGGGGGACCCCCGCATGTCCACTCCGCCGTCTCAGGGCAACCCGTTCGCCCAGGGTCAGAACCCGTACGCCCAGTCCCCGGCCGGCGCGCCGCAGCCGGGCCAGCCGGGTGTCCCGCCGCAGCAGCCGTACGGGATGCCCGGCCAGGGCGCGCCGGTTCCGCCGCCCGCGCCGGCCAAGCGCTTCAGCAAGAAGCTGCTGCGCATCGCCGGCTTCATCGTCATCGCCATCATCATCGCCGTGCTCAAGTGGCAGTTCGGCAAGACCGACGCCGAGACCACCTCCGTGGGCGCCTGCCTCCACAACAAGGGCTCGATGACCCAGGCGGACCTTGAGACGGTCGACTGCACCTCCAGCAACGCGGAGTACAAGGTGATCGAGAAGTTCGACGACACCAGCGACACCGACAAGTGCAACACGGTCAAGGAGACCGAGGTCGCCTACTACCAGACCGGTGAGGGCCACGACGTCGTCCTGTGCCTGAAGGCAGTCAAGTAAGGCACGGGCCACGACGGCGGACGATGTTTCACGTGAAACGTTGCCCGTCGTGAGGCTGAAGCAAGAAGGGCGCCATGTTTCACGTGAAACATGGCGCCCTTCTCATACACGGTGCGGGCGCGGCTCATAGGCGCCCGCGGGTTCAGGCGTCCTGCTCCTTGGCCCACCACTCCTTGAGGGCTTCCGTCGCCGCCTCCACACCCAGCGGACCGTGCTCCAGACGGAGTTCCAGCAGGTGCTTGTAGGCGCGGCCGACGGCAGGGCCGGGCGTGACGCCGAGGATCTCCATGATCTGGTTGCCGTCGAGGTCGGGGCGGATCGCGTCGAGCTCCTCCTGCTCCTTGAGCTGCTCGATGCGCTCCTCCAGCCCGTCGTACGCGCGCGACAGCGCGGCCGCCCTGCGCTTGTTGCGGGTGGTGCAGTCGGAACGGGTCAGCTTGTGGAGCCGGTCGAGCAGCGGCCCGGCGTCACGGACGTAGCGGCGAACGGCGGAGTCGGTCCACTCGCCGGTGCCGTAGCCGTGGAAGCGGAGGTGGAGCTCGACCAGGTGCGAGACGTCCTTCACCAGCTCGTTGGAGTACTTCAGCGCCGTCATGCGCTTCTTGGTCATCTTCGCGCCGACCACCTCGTGGTGGTGGAACGAGACCCGGCCGTCCTTCTCGAAGCGGCGTGTGCGCGGCTTGCCGATGTCGTGCAGCAGCGCGGCCAGCCGCAGCGTCAGATCGGGGCCGTCGGTCTCCAGCGCCATCGCCTGCTCCAGGACGATCAGCGTGTGCTCGTAGACGTCCTTGTGGCGGTGGTGCTCGTCGCTCTCCAGCCGCAGCGCGGGCAGCTCGGGCAGCACATGCTCGGCGAGCCCGGTGTCCACCAGCAGGGTCAGACCCTTGCGGGGGTGGGCGGACAGGATGAGCTTGTTCAACTCGTCCCGGACCCGCTCGGCCGAGACGATCTCGATGCGCCCGGCCATCTCGGTCATGGCGGTGACGACCTCGGGGGCCACCTCGAAGTCGAGCTGCGCGGCGAACCGGGCGGCGCGCATCATCCGCAGCGGGTCGTCCGAGAACGACGCCTCCGGCGTGCCGGGCGTGCGCAGCACCCGCGCCGCGAGATCCTCCCGGCCGCCGTGCGGGTCGATGAACTTCTTCTCCGGCAGCGCGAGGGCCATCGCGTTCACCGTGAAGTCGCGCCGGACGAGGTCCTCCTCGATGGAGTCGCCGTACGCCACCTCGGGCTTGCGCGAGGTCCGGTCGTAGGCCTCCGAACGGTAGGTCGTGACCTCGATCTGGAAGCCGTCCTTCTGGGCACCGACCGTGCCGAAGGCGATGCCGACGTCCCACACGGCGTCCGCCCAGGGCCGCACGATCTTCAGGACGTCCTCGGGGCGCGCGTCCGTGGTGAAGTCCAGGTCGTTGCCGAGCCGGCCGAGGAGCGCGTCGCGTACCGAGCCGCCGACCAGGGCGAGCGCGAATCCGGCCGCCTGGAAGCGGCCGGCGAGGTCGTCGGCGACGGGAGCGACCCACTGCGGTTCGGTCACCGCGCGGTCGTACTCCGGGGCAATGAGGTGGTCTTCGTTGGCATTCGGCACAACAGAAGAGGGTACGTGGCCCGAGCGCCCGGCACCGCCCCCATTAAGACGGACCGATCCCTTCGGCACCCCCACCGCCGACCCTCGGCGGTGCCCGCGGCACCCGCCCAAAGCGCCCGGTCAGGACGTATGTGACGTATCTCAACGCAATCGGTGTCCGCCCCGGCCAAGCGCCCAAAAGGAACGACGGGCGGGCGTGTGCCGATCTTGTGGAGCAGTCCGCGGCACTTCCCCTCAGCGCGCATCGTTACCATGCGTGGACGCACATTACGACGACCACTGACGACGACGAGGGACGGACGAGCGCGTGGCCGAGGCGGCAGACTTCCCGGGGACCAGTCCCTCACCTGCCCGCCGTCTGCTGCGGCGCACCGGAGCCTTGCTCGCCGCCGCCCCACTGCTGGCCGCCCTGGTCCAGCTGACCGCCGCCCCGTCCGCGCAGGCCGCGGGCCAGACCTCGGCCAAGGCCGTCTCCGGCTCCAGCACGGTCACCGTCTCACTGGACTCGGTCAGCCCCTCCGTCCCGACCGAGGACGACACCCTGACCGTCGCCGGGACCGTCACCAACAAGGGCAAGCAGACGATCACCGACGCCCGCCTGGATCTGCTCCTCGGTCCGGAGTTCGACACGCGCTCCGGGATCGACGACGCCTTCCAGCGCACCGGGTACACGCCGGGCGCGGACGGCTCCGAGGTCGGCGACGAGCAGAAGCTGCCCGCCCTCACCCCCGGTGTCGCGGAGCACTTCAGCGTCGCCGTGCCGGTGGAGGACCTCGACCTCGGTGGCGCCGGCGTCTACCAGATAGGCGTCAAGCTCTCCGGGGAGACGTCCGCGCAGCCCTGGGAGCAGGTGCTGGGCTTCCAGCGGACCTTCCTGCCCTGGCAGCCCGACGAGCCGGACACCACGACGCGTACGACGTTCCTGTGGCCACTGGTCTCCGACGTCCACATGACCGCGCAGACCGGGTCCAACGAGCGGCAGACGCCGGTCTTCCTCGACGACGGGCTCGCCGAGGAGCTCTCGCCCGGCGGGCGGCTGGAACAGCTCGTGGCGCTCGGCAAGGACCTCGACATCACCTGGGTGATCGACCCGGACCTGCTGGCCTCCGTCGACGCCATGACGGAGACCTACGAGATCCAGGGCGCGGACGGCACGACCACGCCGGGCCGCAGCCAGAGCGTGGCCAAGCGGTGGCTGGCCGACCTGCAGAACGCGGTCTCCGGCCAGGAGGTCGTCGCCCTGCCGTTCGGCGACACGGACCTGGCGTCCCTCGCGCACAACGGCACGAGCGTCACCGGCTCGCTGAGCCACCTCAAGGAGGCCACCGAGGTCGCCGCCAGGACGGTCGAGACGATCATCCACGTGAAGCCCTCCACGGACTTCGCCTGGCCGGTGAACGGCGCCGTCGACCCGTCGATCGTCAAGGTCGCCACCTCCGCGGGCGCCGACACGGTCATCGCGCGCAGTGACAGCCTCCAGGAGACCGGCGGACTGTCCTACACGCCCTCCGCCCCCCGCCCGATCGGCGGCGGCACCACCGCGGTCGTCGCGGACGTCCGACTGTCGACGTCCTTCCAGGGCGACCTGACGACGGCGTCGGCCGGGACGCTCGTCGTACAGCGCTTCCTCGCGCAGCACCTCGCCCTGAACCTCCAGACGGACAAGCAGCGCAGCATCGTGGTGGCCCCGCAGCGCATGCCCAGCGCGACCCAGGCCCGCACCATGGCCCAGGCGCTCACCGCGCTCCAGGGCGGCACGTGGAACGAGCCGCAGACCCTCACGGACACCGCCGCGGCCAAGCCCGACCCCGGCGCCACCACCACCGTGCCCGGCGCCTCCGCCTACCCGTCCTCGCTGCGTCGGCAGGAACTGCCGCGCAAGGCCTTCGAGCAGATCGCCACGACGCGGGAGAAGCTCGACAGCTTCGAGGTCATCCTCTCCGACGAGTCCCGTGTGGTGACGCCGTTCGGGCGGGCCATGAACCGCGCCATGTCCACGTCCTGGCGCGGTCACGCCGTGGCGGCTCGGAACTACCGCGACGGGGTGGAGAAGTACCTCGACGACCTCGCCGACCAGGTCTCGCTGATCGAGAAGTCCGAGACCAAGCTCTCCGGCCGCAGCGCCACGATCCCCGTCACGGTCCAGAACAACCTCGTACAGGGCGTCGACCGCCTCGTCCTGCGGCTCACCTCCACCGCCCCGAACCGTCTGGAGATCGGTGGCGAGGCGTACAACGAGCAGCCCGTGGCGGTCTCCGGCGGGCACAGCCAGTCGGTGAAGTTCACCACCTCCGCCAACGCCAACGGCCGGGTCACGGTGATCGCCCAGCTGTTCACCGAGGACGGCCAGGCCTACGGCGACCCGGTCAGCTTCGACGTGAAGGTCACCGAGATCACGGCCACGGTCATGCTGGTCATCGGCGGCGGTGTGCTGCTGCTTGTGCTGGCGGGCTTCAGGATGTACACCCAGCGCAAGCGCGCCTCCGCCCGCGACACCGAGGTCGACGGCCCCGACGGCACGGGCGAGCCCATCGAAGGCCCGGAGAACCCGGAAGGGCCCGAGGACCGTCTCACCGAGCAGACGGAGGAGATCGAGGAGTCGCAGGCGCGTTCCGGGGCAGGGGAGCCGGAGCAGCCGAGTGACCCGACACCGGACACCGCAGCGGAAAACCCGGACCCGTCCGGCACGGGTGAGAGAGTGGACCGTTGAGGATGTCGTGGCCGGTGGGCCAGGGACGATGAGGTGGGGTAAGGATGAACGCGCCGTACGACGGTGACCACGGTCAGGCCGTGGGCGGCTCGGGCCACCCCGAGGGCCCACCGCCCGAGCACGGCCAGGTGCCGCCGCAGCACCCCGCGGACATGTACCTCCAGGACGCCTACGACCAGGACCCCTACCAGGCCCAGGACCTCTCCGCCCAGGACCCGGTGTCCGAGGCGCTCTACGACCGTGCCGCCCACCCGCCGCCGCCCCCGGGCACATACCCGCAGCAGCCGCTGTACGCGCAGCCGCAGCAGCAGCCGTACGCACCCGACCCGCGTGTGTGGGCGCAGACACCGGCTCCCGAGCCGGACGGCGCGACCCAGTACCTGCCCTACGGCGACGACCCGCGCACCACCCAGTACGTGGGCGTCGACGACCTGGTGACCCAGGCCGGCGAGGAGCAGCCGGACGCCTTCGCCCACCTCTTCCGCGACCAGCAGCAGGGCGGCAGCCGCCCGCAGGACCACCCGCCGCTGTCCGGTCCCGCGCCCGTGCCGCACCCGGGCCAGTCCCCGGTGGCGGCCTACGGCGCGCCCCAGGCCCAAGCCTCCGCTCCGCAGCAGTACCAGGCTCCCGTCCCGCCGCCCGCCGAGCCCGCCGCCCCGGCTCCGGCGCCCAGCGCCGCGGAGGGCCGCAAGCCCGGTCGCGCCGCGGGCCTGCTGAAGTCCAGCGCGGTGATGGCGGCGGGCACGATGGTCTCCCGGCTCACCGGGTTCATCCGCTCGGCGATGATCGTCTCGGCGCTGGGCCTGGTGCTCCTCGGCGAGTCCTTCCAGGTGGCCTACCAGCTGCCGACGATGATCTACATCCTGACCGTCGGCGGCGGCCTCAACTCGGTCTTCGTGCCACAGCTCGTACGCGCGATGAAGGACGACGAGGACGGCGGCGAGGCCTACGCCAACCGGCTGCTGACGCTGGTCATGGTGATCCTCGGCGGCCTCACCGTCGTCGCGATGCTGGGCGCCCCGCTCCTGGTCCGCGCCCTGTCGAACCCGCTGGCCTCGGACCCCGCCGCGTTCGACGTCGCGGTCACCTTCACCCGGTACTTCCTGCCCTCGATCTTCTTCATGGGCGTCCACGTGGTGATGGGTCAGATCCTCAACGCCCGCGGCCGCTTCGGCGCGATGATGTGGACGCCGGTCCTCAACAACATCGTCATCATCGTGACGCTGGGTCTGTTCCTGTGGGTGTACGGCACCGCCGAGCACTCCGGCATGACCGTCGAGAACATCCCGGACGAGGGCGTGCGGCTGCTGGGCATCGGCATCCTGCTCGGCCTCGTCGTCCAGGCGCTGGCCATGATCCCCTACCTGCGCGAGACCGGGTTCAGGCTGCGCCTGCGCTTCGACTGGAGGGGCCACGGCCTGGGCAAGGCCGCGATGCTCGCCAAGTGGACGATCCTGTTCGTGCTCGCCAACCAGGCGGGCGCCCTGGTCGTCACCCAGCTGGCCACCGCCGCGGTCGTCGACACCAAGATCGAGGGCACCGGCTTCAGCGCCTACGCCAACGCCCAGCTCATCTGGGGCCTGCCGCAGGCCATCATCACCGTCTCCCTGATGGCCGCCCTGCTGCCGCGCATCTCGCGCTCGGCCGCGGAGGCCGACGCGGGCGCCGTCCGCGACGACATCTCCCAGGGCCTGCGCACCACGGCCGTCGCGATCGTCCCGATCGCCTTCGGATTCCTCGCCCTCGGCATCCCGATGTGCACCCTGATCTTCGGCTCGTCCGGCGCCCAGGCCGCCACGAACATGGGCTACATGCTGATGGCCTTCGGGCTCGGCCTGGTCCCGTACTCCGTGCAGTACGTCGTACTCCGCGCCTTCTACGCGTACGAGGACACCCGCACACCGTTCTACAACACGGTCATCGTGGCCGCCGTGAACGCGAGCGCCTCCGCCCTGTGCTTCCTGCTGCTGCCGCCCCGCTGGGCCGTGGTCGGCATGGCCGCCTCCTACGGCGCGGCCTACGTCATCGGTGTCGGCGTCGCCTGGCGCAGGCTGCGCAAGCGGCTCGGCGGCGACCTCGACGGCGCGCGCGTGCTGCGGACGTACGCCCGCCTGTGCATCGCCTCGGTCCCGGCCGCGGTGCTCAGCGGCGCGGTCTGCTACGGCATCACCCAGACACTCGGCCACGGCGCCGTCGGCTCGTTCGCGGCGCTGCTGGCCGGCGGTGCCGCCCTGCTCGGCGTCTTCTACGTCGCCGCCCGCCGGATGCGCATCGAGGAGCTCAACTCCATGGTCGGGATGGTGCGCGGGCGACTGGGTCGCTGAAGCGGGGGAAGTACTCGCACAACCATCGTCCGTCCCTGTGTGTCGTGCACAGAGACGGACTGTGGGCACAATTGGATCGGCGTCGTACGGCGCGCAACGGATGGGGAGGCAGACGACGGTGGCGGAACGGAGCAGGGCTGCCGTCGACGTGGCAGACGACAGCGGCGAGACGCCGCTGACCGCCGAGGCGGACCAGGCGGACCAGTCCACGGCCGACGGGGTGGACCAGACCGGGGAGCGGGACACGGAGAACACCCAGGCACAGGGTAGTGGCGGGACCGAGAGTCCGGCGAAGACCTCACCTCCCGAACTGCACAGCGGCCACAAACTCGCCAGGCGCTACCGCCTGGAGGAGTGCGTCACCCGCCTGGACGGATTCAGCAGCTGGCGTGCGGTCGACGAGAAGCTCCGCCGTGCCGTCGGTGTCCACATCCTGCCCGCGGACCACACACGTGCCCGTTCCGTGCTCGCCGCGGCGCGATCCTCCGCCCTGCTGGGCGACCCCCGCTTCGTCCAGGTCCTCGACGCCGTCGAGGAGAACGACCTGGTGTACGTCGTGCACGAATGGCTGCCCGACGCCACCGAGCTGACCGCGCTGCTCGCCGCCGGGCCGCTGGAACCGCACGACGCCTACCAGTTGGTCAGCCAGATCGGCTCCGCCATGGCCGCCGCTCACCGTGAGGGCCTGGCGCATCTGCGGATCAACCCCAACGCCGTGCTGCGCACGTCCAGCGGGCAGTGGCGCATCCGCGGCCTCGCGGTCAACGCGGCCCTGCGCGGCGTCAGTTCCGACACCCCGCAGCGCACCGACACCGAGGCGATCGGCGCTCTGCTCTACGCCGCGCTCACCCAGCGCTGGCCCTACGAGAACGACGCCTACGGCCTGTCCGGGCTGCCCAAGGACGTCGGTCTGATCGCTCCCGACCAGGTGCGGGCAGGCGTGCACCGCGGGCTGTCCGAGCTCACCATGCGGGCCCTGGCCAACGACGGGGCGACCGCCTCCCGGCACGAGGCCGCCTGCACCACGCCGGAGGAACTGGTGAAGGCGATCGGTGAGATGCCGCGCATCCGCCCGCCGGAGCCGGCCTTCACCGCGCCGCCGGAGTACCAGCGCACGACGTACCAGCAGGGCTCCTACGGCCGCCCCGCGCCGCACCCGGGCGTCACCCAGCCCGTCGCCGCCCCGCCGCCCCCGCTGCAGAGCGGCACCGGCCGGGTCCTGAAGTGGGCCGTGTCGGCCCTGCTCATCGCCGCCCTCGGGCTGGGCAGTTGGCAGCTCGCGGACGCGCTGATGGAGCGCGGCGGCAAGTCCGACGACACGAACAAGACCCAGACGACGGAAGACGGCGACAAGAACAAGCCCAAGCCGCCGCAGCCGATCGCGATCCAGGGCGCCCGGGACTTCGACCCGTTCGGGCGGGACCGCTCCGAGAAGCCGGGGGACATCGACAAGATCTACGACAGCGCCTCGGGCACCTACTGGCAGACGGACTACTACGCCAACGCCAACTTCGGCAACCTCAAAACCGGCGTCGGCATCATCCTCGACCTGGGCAAGGTCCAAGAGGTGGGCAAGGTCGGCGTCACCTTCGAGGGCAGTACCTCCGTCGAGCTCCTGGTCGCGGACGGGGAGACCGAACCGCAGACCTTCGACGGCTTCACCGAGGTCACCGAGGGCTCCGGAACGACGGTGAACCTCCAGCCGGCCAAGAAGCTCAAGGCCCGCTATGTGCTGGTGTGGCTCACCGAGCTGCCGCTGCAGTCGAACGGCGAGTACCGCGGCAGGGTGGTCGACATCAAGGTGACCAGCTGAGGAAGCGAGGGAGGGAGCGTGCACAGCGACCGGCAGGATCCACCCGACGAGACCGACGAGGCCCTTCTGGCCCGGCATGTCGCCGGTGACCCGGACGCCTTCGGCGAGCTCGTGCGGCGGCATCGTGACCGGCTGTGGGCCGTGGCCCTGCGCACGCTGGGGGACCGGGAGGAGGCCGCCGACGCCGTGCAGGACGCTCTGGTGTCGGCGTACCGGGCCGCGCACACCTTCCAGGGGAAGTCGGCCGTCACGACCTGGCTGCACCGGATCACGGTGAACGCCTGTCTGGACCGGGCCCGCAAGGCCGCCTCGCGCAAGACCTCCCCCGTCGACGACACCGAGCGCCTGGAGCGGCTTCTGGAGCCGCACGAGTCCGCCTCGGCGCCCGCCGAGCGCAACGACCTGCACCGGCAGCTCATCGAGGCTCTCGGCACCCTGCCGCCCGATCAGCGGGCCGCCCTCGTCCTGGTGGACATGCAGGGCTACCCCGTCGCCGAAGCCGCCCGCATCCTCGACGTGCCGACTGGGACGGTCAAGAGTCGCTGTGCGCGCGGCAGAGCCAGACTCCTGCCGCTGCTCACCCATCTGAGGCCGGAAAGCAACGCCGACGGCGGAAACCCGGAGGAGGAGCGGAACCGGACGCAGGGGACATCCGTCCCACCGGCAGCGGGACCGCGGTCCACCGGTCCACGGAATCCCGGGTCGAGCGACTCAGCCACAGTGAAGGGCGGAGGTGGGCGAGCGTGAATGCCACGACGGACACGGCCGGGCACCCGGACGTCGCCGAGATCTCCGACCTGTCCGAGGGTCTGCTGCCGCCGTCCCGGAGCACGGACCTGCGGCGGCATCTGGACGGCTGCGAGCTGTGCGCGGACGTCTATGCCTCGCTGGAGGAGATCAGGGGCCTGCTCGGCACCCTGCCGGGCCCGGCGCGGATGCCCGCCGATGTGGCGGGCCGTATCGACGCGGCATTGGCGGCGGAGGCCCTTCTCGCCTCCACGGCGACGGACGGCTCCCCCGCCGCAGCCGACGCCGACGCCGAGCCCGGTGGGACGGCCCAACCCGCCGCCGCAGCCACCGAGCCGCCGAATGCCGTCGGACCGCCCACAGCCACCGAACCGACCAGTTCTGTCACGGACGCCCCTCCTGCTCGGGCCTCCGCCCCCTCCGCCCCTTCGTCCACGCGCGACGGCGGACACGTTTCACGTGAAACACCGGCCCCGGCCGACCGCCCCGCGGGCCGGCCACGCGCAACCACCGGCCCCGGTCGCAAGGACCGCCGCTCCGGGAGGCGCAGGTTCGCCGTCCTCGGCGCCGCCTTCACGGTGGCCGCCCTGGGTCTCGGCTCCGTGCTGCTGTCCTCGTGGGGCGGCGGCTCCCCATCCAGCTCTCCCGGGCAGGAGGAGCAGGCCTCCTCGCTGGACACCTTCGCCGCGGGAACCCTGGAGCGGAAGGTCGACGATCTCCTTGCCGCGAACGCGAAGGAGAGCGCGAGTGGCGATGCGCGCACCCCACGCAGCCTCGGTGTGGATGGCGGCCCCTCCAGCGAGGGACCGCGGGTCCTCCAGCAGCCCTCGGTGCCCGACTGCGTCCGACAGGGCATCGGCCGGCCCGACCCGGCACTCGCCACGGAGCAGGGCGTCTACGAGGGACGCGACGCCCTCCTGGTCGTGCTCCCGGACGCCAACGACAACAGCCGCGTCACCGTCTATGTTGTCGACTCGGGCTGCGTGGCGCAGGACTCCGCCGCCAAGGCCGAGGTGCTCTTGAAGGACTCCTACGCGCGTCCCTGAGGCCCGGCCGGCCCCGCACAGAAGGGGCGTGTGGCCCACTTCAGGGGCGTGACCCGGGACACCTCCGCCTATGGCGTCGCACACGTCCCCAAGCCTCACCTCGCCTCTTGGGCCCCGCCTGTCTCGCCCCTTGGTGTGCCCGGACACAGTGGGAATGCGCGCCCCTTAGGATCCGTTGGGTGGGGTGAGAGTTCCGAGGGGCTCCCACCGGTCGAACGACGCAGTCCAGAGACGAGGAAACTAGCCGTGAGCGACGTCCGTAACGTGATCATCATCGGCTCCGGGCCCGCCGGCTACACGGCGGCGCTCTACACCGCGCGCGCGTCGCTGAAGCCCCTGGTGTTCGAGGGTGCCGTCACCGCCGGCGGTGCGCTGATGAACACCACCGAGGTGGAGAACTTCCCGGGCTTCCAGGACGGCATCATGGGCCCGGAGCTCATGGACAACATGCGCGGCCAGGCCGAGCGCTTCGGCGCCGAGCTCATTCCCGACGACATCGTCTCCGCCGACCTCACCGGTGAGATCAAGACCGTCACCGACACCGCCGGCACGGTCCACCGGGCCAAGGCCGTCATCGTCGCCACCGGCTCCCAGCACCGCAAGCTCGGCCTGCCCAACGAGGACGCCCTGTCCGGCCGCGGTGTCTCCTGGTGTGCCACCTGTGACGGCTTCTTCTTCAGGGACCAGGACATCGCCGTGATCGGCGGCGGCGACACCGCGATGGAGGAGGCCACCTTCCTCTCGCGCTTCGCCAAGTCCGTGACGATCGTCCACCGCCGCGACAGCCTGCGCGCCTCCAAGGCCATGCAGGACCGCGCCTTCGCCGACCCGAAGATCAAGTTCGTCTGGGACAGCGAGGTCGCCGAGGTCCAGGGCGACCAGAAGCTCGCGGGCCTGAAGCTGCGCAACGTCAAGACCGGTGAGCTCTCCGACCTCCCGGTGACCGGCCTGTTCATCGCGATCGGCCACGACCCGCGCACCGAGCTGTTCAAGGGCCAGCTGGACCTGGACGAGGAGGGCTACCTCAAGGTGGCCGCCCCCTCCACCCGGACGAACCTGACCGGCGTCTTCGGCGCCGGTGATGTCGTCGACCACACCTACCGCCAGGCGATCACCGCGGCCGGCACCGGCTGCTCCGCCGCGCTCGACGCCGAGCGCTTCCTCGCCGCCCTCGCGGACGAGGACAAGGCCGAGCCCGCGACCGTCTGACCTCCACCCACCCCACGCACACCACAAAGGAGCCCCCTGTGGCCGGCACCCTGAAGAACGTGACCGACGATTCCTTCGAGCAGGACGTCCTCAAGAGCGACAAGCCCGTCCTGGTGGACTTCTGGGCTGCCTGGTGCGGCCCGTGCCGTCAGATCGCTCCGTCCCTCGAGGCCATCGCCGCCGAGCACGGCGACAAGATCGAGATCGTCAAGCTCAACATCGACGAGAACCCGGCCACGGCTGCCAAGTACGGCGTCATGTCGATCCCGACGCTGAACGTCTACCAGTCCGGTGAGGTCGCCAAGACCATCGTCGGTGCCAAGCCGAAGGCCGCGATCCTGCGCGACCTCGAGGACTTCATCGCCGAGTGACTCTCGGATGTGAAGCGCTCCGACGTTTCACGTGAAACATGAAGGGGGCCGACCCGACAGGGCCGGCCCCCTTCATGCTGCGGCAGGCGTCTCACGGTGCGGCAGGCGTCAGAGGGGACGCAGCGCCGGTTCCTTCTGGACGGCTCCCAGCAGCCGGTCCAGCGCCATCTCCACGTCTTCCTTCCAGGAGAGGGTGGTGCGCAGCTCCAGCCTCAGCCGGGGGTGAGTGGGATGCTGTCGGACCGTCTTGAAGCCGACAGCGAGGAGATGATCGGCGGGCAGCAGACAGGCGGGCTCCTTCCAGCGGGCGTCCCCGAACGCCTCGATCGCCTTGAAGCCGCGCCGCAGGAGGTCCTTGGCGACCGTCTGCACCATCACCCGGCCCAGTCCCTGGCCCTGGTAGCCGGGAAGGATGAAGCCCGTCATCAACTGGACGGCATCGGGGGACACGGGACTCGTCGGGAACGCCGTGGAGCGGGGGACATAGGCAGGCGGCGCGTAGAGGACGAAGCCCACGGGGACGTCGTCGACATAGACGACCCTGCCGCACGATCCCCAGTCCAGCAGGACGGCGGAGATCCACGACTCCTTCTCCATGGCCGACGTGCCGGCTCTTACCGCGGCCTCCCCGCTGACCGGATCGAGCTCCCAGAAGACGCACGAGTGGCAGCGCTGGGGAAGGTCCTCAAGGTTGTCCAGCGTGAGCGGTGCAAGCCGACGCCCCATGAAGGCTGTTCCTCGCTTCCTTCGCCCGCGGCATCGCGGGCGGCAGTCAGAGCGCTGTGTTCTCTGAGCAGTCCGACGACGAATCCTCCTACGGCGCCCAGGCCCAGTCCCGCGCTCACCAGTCCGGTCCGGCTCATCGTTCGCACGGCCCCTGCCTCCCCTTGAGGTAATGCCAGGTGGATGCGCCTTTCCGATCGCATCGTATCCACCAGGAGATTCACTCGATACCGACAGAAAGCAAAGAGCGAACCGTGTTCCGGTACACACCGGACACGGCTCGCTCACCTGGCGTGCCCCACGCGGGGGCGGCTCAGTCCTCCGCGTCGTCGGAGTCGCCGTCCAGCAGGCTCTTCTGCAGAACCGGCCCCTCGCCGGGAGCCAGCGTGCCGAGGATGCGCTCAAGGTCCTCCACCGAAGCGAACTCGACCGTGATCTTGCCCTTCTTCTGGCCCAGGTCGACCTTCACCCGGGTCTCGAAGCGGTCCGACAGTCGGCCCGCGAGATCGGTGAGGGCCGGGGAGAGCCGCGCGCCCGCACGGGGTCCCTTGGCTCGGGGAGCCTTCTGCGGCCGCGACCCCATCAGGGTCACGATCTCCTCCACCGCACGCACCGAGAGCCCCTCGGCGACGATCCGGTGGGCCAGACGGTCCTGCTCCTCCGCGTCCTCCACGGACAGCAGTGCTCGGGCGTGACCGGCGGACAGCACCCCGGCCGCGACCCGACGCTGAACCGTGGGCGAGAGCTTCAGCAGCCGCAGGGTGTTGGAGACCTGCGGACGGGACCGGCCGATGCGGTCCGCCAACTGGTCGTGCGTGCAGTTGAAGTCCTTCAGGAGCTGGTCGTAGGCGGCCGCCTCTTCCAGCGGGTTCAGCTGGGCCCGGTGGAGGTTCTCCAGGAGGGCGTCCAGGAGAAGCTTCTCGTCGTCCGTGTGCCGGACGATCGCCGGGATGGCCTCCAGGCCGGCCTCACGGCAGGCCCTCCAGCGCCGCTCGCCCATGATGAGCTCGTAGCGGCCGGCGCCGACCTGCCGGACGACGACGGGCTGCAGCAGACCGACCTCCTGGATGGAGGTGATCAGTTCGTGCAGAGCGTCCTCGTCGAAGACCTCACGCGGCTGGCGCGGGTTCGGCGTGATGGCGTCCAGCGGGATCTCGGCGAAGTGGGCGCCGATGGGAGCCGCGGGCGTCTCCACCGGGGCGGGCACCGGGAAGTCATCTGTTTCACGTGAAACAGGAGGCAGCATGGCCACCTTGGCCGCGGCCACTCCCCGCTCGGCCGTCAGTACCGGGACCGCCGCGGGAGGCGTGGAGCCGACGCTCCCCACCTCGTCTGCGGCCGGCGTCTTCTCCGTGGAGGCCGCGGGGATGAGTGCGGCGAGTCCTCGGCCCAGTCCCCTCCGTCGCTCACTCACTGGATCCCCTCCACCATGCTCGGGTTGCTCTGGGCGCCGATGTGGGCGCGGGTCGGGTCATAGCTGACGCCGACGCCCTTCAGCGCGATCTCTCGTGCGGCCTCAAGGTAGGACAGGGCACCGCTCGATCCGGGATCGTAGGTCAGCACCGTCTGTCCGTAGCTCGGCGCCTCGGAGATGCGGACAGAGCGGGGAATGCTCGTCCGCAGCACCTCGTCGCCGAAGTGGTTGCGCACCTCGTCCGCGACCTGAGACGCCAGGCGCGTCCGGCCGTCGTACATGGTGAGCAGGATCGTCGACACATGCAGGGCGGGGTTGAGGTGCCCCCGGACCAGGTCGACGTTGCGCAGCAGTTGCCCCAGACCCTCCAGCGCGTAGTACTCGCACTGGATGGGGATGAGGACCTCCTGGCCCGCGACCATCGCGTTGACCGTCAGCAGCCCGAGGGAGGGCGGGCAGTCGATGAGGACGTAGTCCAGCGGCTGCTCATAGGCCTGGATGGCCCGCTCAAGCCGACTCTCCCGTGCCACCAGGGACACCAGCTCGATCTCCGCACCGGCCAGATCGATCGTGGCGGGGGCGCAGAAGAGGCCCTCGACATCGGGGACGGGCTGTACGACCTCGGCGAGCGGTCTGCTCTCGACCAGTACGTCGTAGATCGACGGGACGTCGGCGTGGTGGTCGATTCCGAGGGCCGTGGACGCGTTGCCCTGAGGATCGAGATCGATCACCAGGACCCGGGCGCCGTGCAGAGCCAGGGACGCGGCGAGATTGACGGTCGTCGTCGTCTTGCCGACCCCGCCCTTCTGGTTGGCGACAACGATGTTCCGGGTCTGCTCGGGCCGCGGCAGGCCCTCCCCAGCGCGTCCCAGAGCCTCGACCGCCAGTTGGGCGGCACGACCGATGGGGGTGTCGTCCATCGGAGGCGGTGTTTCACGTGAAACATCCTCCCCCAGCGACTCGGTACGGGGACCAGGGACCGGATCGGTCATCGGTCCCGCGATGTTGGCGTCGGACCGCAAGGATTCACTCTCCTCGACTTCAGGCTCGCAATGAACAGAGCCTCCCATGTCTTCGGGGTCGTGAACCAGTGAGGCCGGTGCTTGTGTGGAGAAATCCACCTCTGTGGACAACTCCGATCCCGCTTCGAGTGAACCGACAGGCTTGTCCAGCGAACCGAGAGGCTTGCGTTCGCGAGGTTCGGCCGCGGCGCGGCCTCGACTGATGATGCCGTGCAGCAGTGAGCGACGTTTCACGTGAAACACGATGCACAGCGTCCAGGGCCGAACTCTCGCGACACTCCGTCATACACGGGTTGGGCAGCTTGTGTGGAGTACGCCGCCCCACCACCCAGGGCTCAGCGGCGCCGGCGTGTCCGTCCCGTACGGGCCGCCTTCGCCCGCTTGGCAGCGAAGCGCACACCGCCCGGACTCTCGCCGACCTCCACGCGCACGACGGTGGACAGCGGGTCCACCACGCCCTCGCCCACGTGAAGGACGGACGTCGCCACGGCACCGAGCTTGCTCAGCGCGGTGGCCGAGCTCTTGAGCTCCTCCTCCGCGGTGTCTCCCTTGAGCGCGAGCATCTCCCCGTAGGGCCGCAGCAGTGGAATGCCCCAAGTGGCGAGGCGGTCCAGCGGGGCGACGGCACGGGCGGTGACCACATGGACCGGAGGCAGCTTGCCCATGACCTCCTCGGCACGGCCGCGGACGACCGTGACATGGTCCAGGCCCAGCAGCTCCACGACCTCGGTCAGAAAGGTCGTACGCCGAAGGAGGGGCTCCAGAAGAGTGATCTTCAGGTCCTCGCGAACGAGGGCGAGCGGAATGCCGGGCAGGCCGGCGCCTGAGCCGACATCGCAGACCGTGACGCCCTCGGGCACGACCTCGGAGAGCACCGCGCAGTTCAGCAGATGCCGCTCCCACAGACGCGGCACTTCGCGTGGGCCGATCAGGCCACGCTGCACGCCCGCCTCGGCAAGCAGCTCCGCATACCGGACCGCGTCCGGGAAACGAGCGCCGAAGACCGCACGTGCCTGTTCGGGCGCAGGGGGAAGCTCCGCTGCCTCCGTCACGGGGGACCGTCCTTCCGTACGGCATCGGCGCGGTGGGCGCCGACACCAGAACCACCAGAACTATCAGGCTGACAAAATTCGGCCCCGTCTGCGCTACAGACGGGGCCGGTGGATCGTGCGGACCGATCAGACGGGCAACACGACGACGAAGCGCTGGGGCTCCTCGCCCTCGGACTCGCTGCGCAGCCCCGCGGCCTTGACCGCGTCGTGCACGACCTTGCGCTCGAACGGGGTCATCGGATTCAGCTTCACCGGGGTGCCGCTGCTCTTGGCCTCGGCCGCGGCCTTGGCGCCCAGTTCGGCGAGCTCGGTGCGCTTCTTGGCCCGGTAGCCCGCGACGTCCAGCATCAGACGGCTGCGGTCGCCGGTCTCCCGGTGCACGGCCAGGCGCGTGAGCTCCTGGAGCGCCTCCAGCACCTCGCCGTCCCGACCGACCAGCTTCTGCAGGTCGCGGCCGCCCGCCTCACTGATGATCGAGACAGAGGCGCGGTCGCCCTCGACGTCCATGTCGATGTCGCCGTCGAGATCGGCGATGTCCAGCAGACCCTCAAGGTAGTCCGCCGCGATCTCGCCCTCCTGCTCCAGGCGGGTCAGGGTGTCTGCACCCTCGGCAGCGGCGGAGGTGGTGCCTTCCGTCACGGGATGGGCTCCTTCTTACTTCTTGGACGGGGACTTGGGACGCTGCGGACCCTTGCGCTGCCCGGACTGAGCCTTGCTGCGAGTACCGGAGCCGGGCTTCGGTTCGGCTCGCTTCTGCGCGGCCGGGGCGGAGTCCTCAGGTGTGTCGGACGTCTCGGGCGAGGTGTCCTCGTCGGCGGCCTTGGGGTTACCGGACTGACGCTGCGACTTGCTCTGCCGCTTGGGCTGCTGGCGCTTGGCCGGTGCGGTGGCCGCCACGGTCGTGGGCGCGCCGTCCTCGGTCACGGTGGCGACGGCGCCCTCGCTCTTGATCACGGTGCCGTCGGCCTGGGCCGCCAGACCCGCCTTGCCGAGGCCGTTGATGAACTTGCGCTCATGGTCGTTGCGGTCCCGGCCCTTGACGACGATGGCCTTCACGATGGCCTTCTCGCGGCGGTTGCGGGTCTTGCCGTGGTGCGTGACGTGCTTGTAGAGGCGCTCCAGGTAGGCGGCCTGGGCCTTGGAACCCGGGGTCGGGTTGTTGTGGATGACGTACATCTGCTGGCCCATGGTCCACACGTTGGTGGTCAGCCAGTAGACGAGGACACCGACCGGGAAGTTGATGCCGAAGACGGCGAAGATGACCGGGAAGACGTACATCAGCATCTTCTGCTGCTGCATGAAGGGCGTCTTCACGCTGGTGTCGACGTTCTTCGTCATCAGCTGGCGCTGCGTGTAGAACTGCGACAGCGACATCAGGGCGATCATGACCGCGGTGACGATGCGGACGGTGGCCAGCGAGGCGTCCAGCGCGGCGACCTCGGCGGCGCTGTCGGTGAACTTCGCGGCCAGCGGGGCCCCGAAGATGTGCGCCTGCTGCGCGCTCTCCAGCAGGCTCTGGTTGATGACACCGACGGTCTCACCGTTCGCGATGCCGTTGAGCACGTGGTACAGGGCGAAGAAGAACGGCGACTGGGCCAGGATGGGAAGGCACGAGGAGAGCGGGTTGGTACCCGTCTCCTTGTACAGCTTCATCATCTCTTCGGACTGGCGCTGCCGGTCGTTCTTGTAGCGCTCCTGGATCTTCTTCATCTCAGGCTGGAGCGTCTGCATCGCCCGCGTGGCCTTGATCTGCTTGACGAAGAGCGGGATCAGGCAGATCCGGATGACGATCACCAGGGACACGATGGACAGGCCCCAGGCCCAGCCCGTGTCGGGTCCGAAGATCGCACCGTACAGACTGTGGAACTGCACGATGACCCAGGAGACGGGCGTGGTGATGAAACTGAAGAGGCTTGCAATCGTGTCCACTAATCATGCTCCTTGGGCATGGGACGAGGTCTCTGCGGCCGGGCTCGACGGACCGGAGGAATCGCGTCCGTCAATGGCCGGTTCGGCGGCGGAGGGCCCGCCCTTGCGTGAGCGCCAGGCGTCGCGCAGCATTTCGTGCCACCGGGGGCGCTTGCGCGGCGGGACATGGTCCACGCCGCCCAGAGACCACGGGTTGCAACGAAGGATGCGCCAGGCGGTCAAGGCAGTGCCCTTGATCGCACCGTGCCGGTCGATGGCGGTGTACCCGTAGTGGGAGCACGACGGGTAGTACTTGCACACCGGCCCGAGCAATGGACTGATCGTCCACTGGTACAGCTTGATCAGTGCCAGCAGCGGGTACTTCATCGAGCGCCCCCTCCCAGGAGCCGCTCCAGTGCGGCGTCCAGGTCTCGGGCCAGGTGTTCGTGGTCGGCGTCGCCCGCGTCGGGCAGCGCTCGTACCACTACCAGGCTACCGGGGGGCAGGATTGCCACCCGGTCACGCATGAGGTGACGAAGTCTGCGCTTGACTCTGTTGCGCACGACCGCTCCACCCACGGCCTTGCTCACGACGAAACCCGCACGCGTCGGAGGAGCGCTCTCCCCAGGCGCGTGCGGGTCCGTGGCACCGCTTCGAAGGTGGACGACGAGAAGAGGGCGACCGGCCCTGCGTCCTCGTCGTACCGCGGTCGCGAAGTCCTCGCGCCGCCTCAGCCGGTTCTCGGTGGGCAGCACGACGGCATGACCTGACCGGGATCAGGCGGACAGTCGGGCGCGACCCTTGCTACGGCGGGACGCCAGGACGGCGCGGCCGGCACGGGTGCGCATACGCAGCCGGAAGCCGTGGGTCTTCGCGCGACGACGGTTGTTCGGCTGGAAGGTGCGCTTGCTCACTCGGGGGCTCCAGAAAGAATCAGTAGTGGCGGGGTGCCGTCCTGGCTGTCACCGTGCGCCCACGAGTAGCTCGCGTTACGCCCGAGTGCACCGCTTTCCGATCACCTAGACGCGATCTGTGCCCATCGGAGGCAGGCGGCAGCAGCCATCGACAACTCGACCTGGTTACGGTACGCGGGGCTACGCCATCCGGTCAAACCAGGGGTCGACGGGAGACACTGTCCACAGGCTGGGGACAACAACTTGAACCCTACCCGCCGCGCTGACTACCGTGGCTGAACTCCGATTCGTTCCCTTGTCACCCGCGCAGCGGGTTTGTTCCACCCGACCCGCCCCGATCTACATCCCGATCCGTCCCGTGAACCACACGTTCGTGGGACCTGTGAGAGAGCGTGCCCTGTGGCTGACGTACCTGCCGATCTTGCCGCAGTGTGGCCACGAGTACTCGAGCAACTTCTCGGTGAGGGCCGCGGGCAGGGTGTCGAGGCCAAGGACGAGCACTGGATCCGACGCTGCCAGCCGCTCGCGCTGGTCGCCGACACCGCGCTGCTGGCCGTACCGAACGAGTTTGCGAAGAACGTGCTCGAGGGCCGTCTCGCGCCGATCGTGAGCGAAAAACTGAGCCGCGAGTGCGGCCGCCCCATCCGTATCGCGATCACCGTGGACGACTCCGCGGGCGAGCCCCCGGCCCCTCAACCGCCCGCCCCCCAGCCGCAGTCGCCCACGCGCTACGACGAGCCCGAGCCCGCCCCGTACGAGAGCTACGGCCGCCACCGTGCCGAGCCGCTGCCGGGCACCGGCGAGCAGCTCCCGACCGCGCGCCCGGCCTACCCGGCGGAGTACCAGCGCCCCGAGCCGGGCGCCTGGCCGCGCCCCGCCCAGGACGAGTACAGCTGGCAGCAGCCACGCCTGGGCTTCCCGGAGCGCGACCCGTACGCAGACCGCGACCCCCGCGAACGTGACCGTGAGCGTGAGCGGGACAGCTATGCGGATCGCGACCGTGACCGTGACCGTGACGGCTATGCCGACCGCGACCCGTACGCGGACCGCGAACGCGACGCCTACACGGACCGCGACCGCGACCGTGACCGCGATCCGTACGCCTCGCCCTCCTCCCAGAGCCCCTACGGCTCCCCGCCCAAGGACCCCTACGGCTCGTCCGCCCAGGACTACCGCCCGCAGGCGCCGGAGCGGCCGTCGTACGACCAGACGCGCGTGGACTACGACCAGCGCGACGCCCGCCGCCAGCTGCCCGAGCCGCCGTCCGGCCCCGGCCCCGCGCACCGCGGCGGCGCCGGAGGCCCGGCTTCCGTGGGCGCGCCCGGCGGCGGACCGCTGGGCGCCTCGCCCACGCCGGCCGGTGGTCCGGGTGAGCCGACCGCGCGGCTGAACCCGAAGTACCTCTTCGACACGTTCGTCATCGGCGCGTCCAACCGCTTCGCGCACGCGGCCGCGGTGGCCGTCGCCGAGGCACCCGCCAAGGCGTACAACCCCCTCTTCATCTACGGGGAGTCGGGGCTCGGCAAGACGCACCTGCTGCACGCGATCGGGCACTACGCGCGCAGCCTCTACCCGGGTACGCGGGTGCGGTACGTGAGCTCGGAGGAGTTCACCAACGAGTTCATCAACTCCATCCGCGACGGCAAGGGCGACAGCTTCCGCAAGCGCTACCGCGAGATGGACATCCTGCTCGTCGACGACATCCAGTTCCTGGCGGACAAGGAGTCGACGCAGGAGGAGTTCTTCCACACCTTCAACACCCTCCACAACGCCAACAAGCAGATCGTGCTCTCCAGCGACCGGCCGCCCCGGCAGCTGGTGACGCTGGAGGACCGGCTGCGGAACCGTTTCGAGTGGGGTCTGACGACCGACGTCCAACCGCCGGAGCTGGAGACGCGTATCGCGATCCTGCGCAAGAAGGCGGTCCAGGAGCAGCTCAACGCCCCGCCGGAGGTACTGGAGTTCATCGCCTCCCGGATCTCGCGGAACATCCGTGAGCTGGAGGGCGCGCTGATCCGGGTGACGGCTTTCGCGTCCCTGAACCGGCAGCCGGTCGACCTGGGCCTGACGGAGATCGTCCTGAAGGACCTGATCCCCGGCGGGGAGGACTCCGCCCCGGAGATCACCTCCACGGCCATCATGAGCGCCACGGCGGACTACTTCGGGCTGACCGTCGAGGACCTGTGCGGCACCTCGCGCGGCCGCGCGCTGGTGACCGCCCGGCAGATCGCCATGTATCTGTGCCGTGAGCTCACGGATCTGTCGCTGCCGAAGATCGGCGCGCTGTTCGGCGGCCGCGACCACACCACGGTCATGCACGCGGACCGGAAGATCCGGAATCTGATGGCCGAGCGGCGCTCGATCTACAACCAGGTCACCGAGCTCACCAACCGCATCAAGGCCGGCTGAGCCCTTCACGGACCGGTTCAGGTCCGCCGAGACCTGTCACGTACCGCCGGACCCCACCACCGACCGCTTCCAGGCCCGCCGAGCCCTCACCAACCGGTCCAGGACCGCCTCACCCAGAGCCGTCCGGACGCTCGAAGGTGCCCCGGAAACGGCCCTCACGACGCACCAGGAGCGCACCAAGGGCGCCTCGGGAACGACTCCCGGGGCGCCCTTCATGTTTCCGGCGAGTCATCCACTGTTCGAATTCGAGCCGGGTTACGGCCACTCTCCACAGATTTGCCGACTTTCTTCCGTCCACATGCTGGGGACCGTGGAGTTGTCCCGAACCGTGTCCACAGCAGACCCTGTTGAAGGAACATCAGACCAGGTCACCTGCCTGTGGATTCGTGGATGAAAGTTCTCCACAGACTGTGGAGAACTCGGCGATCCACACCCTGTGCACAAGGTTTTCCACCGACAACCCACAGGCTGAGGCCTGTTGTCCCCAATGATTCCCGGCTTCTCCACATGTCTGTCCACTGTTCGGCAACCCGACGCCCCTGCCCACCGGGTCGAGTGAAAGCCGTCACACGAAGTTGCCGGGTTGGCCTGTGGGAAAGATGGGTAAAGCTGGGGACGACGCTGGGGAGAACTCGCCCCATCCTGTGCATGGCGTGTGCAGAACTTTCCGTTCTCCACAGATGACCCCAGTTGTCCACCGCCTCCGCCCACAGGGCCTGGGGACAAAATTTGGGCTCTGACCTGCGAAAACGGGGTTATCCACGGTATCCACAGCCCCTACTACTACTCCCGACTAGAGAGAGTCCGGGAATCGCTTTGAAGCGGGGCCTGTGCACAACTCGCTCTCCGGCGCCCGACCGCGCCTCGTCACGACTTGACCCCGAGAGGCACCGACTGTCAGTGCGGTGCGTCAGACTGGTCCCCGGTGTCCTGCCCGTCCCAGTGGCCGGCGACACCGAGACAGACGACGAAGCGAAGCAGGGCGAGAAGCGCCGGCAACAGCAGGAGGCGGCTTACGGTGAAGATCCGGGTGGAACGCGACGTACTCGCGGAGGCAGTGGCCTGGGCGGCGCGCAGCCTCCCGGCCCGTCCACCGGCGCCGGTCCTCGCCGGCCTGCTGCTGAAGGCCGAGGACGGCCAGCTGAGCCTGTCGAGCTTCGACTACGAGGTCTCGGCACGGGTCAGCGTCGAGGCGGAGGTCGACGAGGAGGGCACCGTCCTCGTCTCCGGCCGCCTGCTGGCCGACATCTCGCGCGCCCTCCCCAACCGGCCGGTGGAGATTTCCACAGACGGTGTACGGGCGACCGTGGTCTGCGGCTCCTCGCGGTTCACGCTCCACACCCTGCCTGTGGAGGAGTACCCGGCGCTGCCGCAGATGCCGAACGCGACCGGCACGGTCCCCGGCGAGGTCTTCGCCTCCGCCGTCTCCCAGGTCGCCATCGCGGCCGGCCGTGACGACACGCTGCCCGTCCTGACCGGTGTGCGCATCGAGATCGAGGGCGACACCGTGACGCTGGCCTCCACCGACCGCTACCGCTTCGCGGTCCGCGAGTTCCTGTGGAAGCCGGAGAACCCGGAGGCCTCCGCGGTCGCCCTGGTGCCCGCCAAGACGCTCCTGGACACCGCCAAGGCGCTCACGAGCGGCGACAGCGTGATCCTGGCGCTGTCCGGCTCGGGCTCGGGCGAGGGCCTGATCGGCTTCGAGGGCGCCGGCCGTCGTACGACGACCCGCCTGCTGGAAGGCGACCTGCCGAAGTACCGCACGCTGTTCCCGACGGAGTTCAACTCCATCGCCGTGATCGAGACCGCCCCGTTCGTGGAGGCCGTCAAGCGTGTGGCCCTGGTCGCCGAGCGGAACACCCCGGTGCGCCTCAGCTTCGAGCAGGGTGTGCTGATCCTGGAGGCCGGTTCCAGCGACGACGCACAGGCTGTGGAGAGGGTCGACGCCCAGCTGGAGGGCGACGACATCTCGATCGCCTTCAACCCGACCTTCCTGCTGGACGGCCTGAGCGCGATCGACTCCCCGGTGGCGCAGCTGTCCTTCACGACCTCCACCAAGCCCGCGCTGCTCAGCGGCAAGCCGGCGCTCGACGCGGAGGCGGACGAGGCGTACAAGTACCTGATCATGCCGGTGCGCCTCAGCGGCTGAGCCCCGTCGCCCGCGACTAGTTGTCCACAGGCCGTGGGAAAAGTCCCCCGGCCTGTGGGGAAAATCGCAGGTGAGGCGGCGCATGTGGGCGTACGTATGAGCGGGTATGCCCACAGGTGTGCGTGACCGTCCGGGTTTAGGCTCGGACACAGGTACGAAGGTGCCTGACACGCCACAGCAACCTAAGGAACCATTGATGGAGCTCGGTCTCGTCGGCCTCGGCAAGATGGGCGGCAACATGCGCGAGCGGATCCGCCGCGCGGGCCACACCGTCGTCGGATACGACCGCAACCCGGACCTCGCGGATGTCCACAGCCTGGAAGAGCTTGTGGGCAAGCTCAAGGGTCCGCGCGTCGTCTGGGTGATGGTCCCGGCCGGCGGGGCCACGCAGTCCACCGTCGACGAGCTCGCCGAGCTGCTGGAGCCGGGCGACGTGGTCGTCGACGGCGGCAACTCCCGCTGGACGGACGACGAGAAGCACGCCGAGGAACTGGCCGCCAAGGGCATCGGCTTCGTCGACTGCGGCGTCTCCGGCGGTGTGTGGGGCCTGGAGAACGGCTACGCGCTGATGTACGGCGGCGACGCGGAGAACGTCGCCAAGGTGCAGCCGGTCTTCGACGCGCTCAAGCCCGAGGGCGACTTCGGCGCGGTGCACGCCGGCAAGGTCGGCGCGGGCCACTTCGCGAAGATGGTCCACAACGGCATCGAGTACGCGATGATGCAGGCCTACGCCGAGGGCTGGGAGCTGCTGGAGAAGGTCGACTCCGTGGAGAACGTCCGCGAGGTCTTCCGCTCCTGGCAGGAGGGCACCGTCATCCGCTCCTGGCTGCTGGACCTGGCCGTCAACGCCCTCGACGAGGACGAGCACCTGGACGGGCTGCGCGGTTACGCGCAGGACTCCGGCGAGGGCCGCTGGACCGTGGAGGCGGCGATCGACAACGCCGTCCCGCTCCCGGCGATCACGGCGTCGCTGTTCGCGCGGTTCGCCTCCCGCCAGGACGACTCTCCGCAGATGAAGATGATCGCGGCGCTGCGCAACCAGTTCGGTGGCCACGCGGTCGAGAAGAAGTAGACGCTCCCGAAGCACCTATTCGAGAGCGCAACAGGCAACACCGGGAAGCCGGGGGAGGTCGGCGAACGACCATGCACGTCACGCACCTGTCGCTGGCCGACTTCCGCTCGTACGCCCGGGTCGAAGTCCCGCTCGACCCGGGCGTCACCGCTTTCGTCGGGCCGAACGGCCAGGGGAAGACGAACCTCGTCGAGGCCGTGGGCTATCTCGCCACGCTCGGCAGCCACCGTGTGGCCTCCGACGCGCCCCTGGTGCGCATGGGCGCCGACCGGGCGGTGATCAGGGCGCAGGTGCGGCAGGGAGAGCGGCAGCAGCTGGTCGAGCTGGAGCTGAACCCGGGCAAGGCCAACCGCGCCCGTATCAACCGGTCCTCGCAGGTCAGACCCCGTGACGTGCTGGGCATCGTACGGACGGTGCTGTTCGCGCCGGAGGATCTGGCGCTGGTCAAGGGGGACCCGGGCGAGCGGCGGCGGTTCCTGGACGAGCTGATCACCGCGCGTTCCCCGCGGATGGCGGGGGTGCGCTCGGACTACGAGCGGGTGCTCAAGCAGCGCAACACCCTGCTGAAGACGGCCGCGCTGGCGCGGCGGCACGGCGGACGGAGGGGCGCACGTCCCGAGGGAGCGGATTCGAGCGCGGGGTCGGATCTGTCCACGCTCGACGTCTGGGACCAGCATCTCGCGCGCGCGGGAGCCGAGTTGCTGGCGCAGCGCCTCGATCTGATCGCGGCGATCCAGCCGCTGGCCGACAAGGCGTACGAACAGCTGGCGCCCGGGGGCGGACCGCTCTCGCTGGAGTACAAGCCGTCGGCGCCCGGCGAGGCGCACTCGCGCGAGGACCTCTACGCCCAGCTGATGGCCGCACTCGCGGAGGCCCGTAAGCAGGAGGTCGAGCGGGGCGTCACCCTCGTCGGACCCCACCGGGACGATCTGCAGCTCAAGCTCGGTCAGCTGCCCGCCAAGGGATACGCCTCGCACGGCGAGTCCTGGTCCTACGCGCTGGCGCTGCGGCTGGCCTCCTACGACCTGCTGCGGGCCGAGGGCAACGAGCCGGTGCTGATCCTGGACGACGTGTTCGCCGAGCTGGACGCCCGGCGGCGGGAGCGGCTGGCGGAGCTGGTGGCGCCGGGCGAGCAGGTGCTGGTGACGGCGGCGGTGGACGACGATGTGCCGGATGTGCTGACCGGGGCGCGGTACGAGGTGTCGGGCGGGACGGTGGAGCGCGTATGAGCGCCGATGTCCTCACCTCGCGGGAGCAGCGCTGATGAGCGAGTCCGACAAGCCCAAGGCGCCCGAGCCGTCCGGCGTAGACCTCGCGCGCGTGGCGCTTCGCGCGGCGAAGGAGGCGGCACGCGCGCGTGGTGACGCGGCGCAGCAGAAGAAGCAGGCGCGGCGCGGGGGACTGCGCTCCGGCGCACGCGCCGACGGCCGGGACCCGCTGGCGCTGGGCTCGGCGATCAACCGGCTGATCAGCGAGCGCGGTTGGGAGACGCCGGCGGCGGTGGGCGGTGTCATGGGGCGCTGGCCGCAGATCGTCGGCGAGGACGTGGCCAAGCACTGTGTGCCCGAGCGCTACGACGAGGACGAGCGGGTGCTGATCGTGCGCTGCGACTCGACGGCGTGGGCGACGAACCTGCGGTTGCTCGCGCCGACGCTGGTCGCCCGTCTGAACCAGGACCTCGGCCAGGGCGCGGTCCGTCTTCTGAAGGTCATGGGCCCCGGCGGGACGCCTCGCCGCTACGGTCCGCTGCGGGCACCGGGGAGCACCGGTCCGGGCGACACCTACGGCTGACGGTCCTTCGGGGCCGCCGTTCCGGACGGGGTCGTGCCCTGGCGCGGTGGGGTCGCGTCGTGGCCGGTGGCGTGTTCGCGGGCGGCCTGTGCGGGGTGTACGGGTGGCGTGCGGGGCTCAGATCCCGCGATCCCCGAAAGAGTGATCGAACTCACATTCACCCCTCCTCACGTCCCCCTTTCCCGCACCCCTCGCCGGTCCGTCGTGCAACCGCACGCGGGTGCGAATCCCGACCTGACCCGGGAGTAGCGAAGGGTTGACGGGTCGAAGCGCTGAGTGGCTCCGTGAGCCTCTTGGAGCCCCCATCCGTATATCGGGAGTCGGCCGAGCCGGGTTCAGGGCGGCACATGAGGACTCAGGCACCGGCAAACCCCCATCAGTGTCAGTGCTACCGGTAGACTGGAGACAATCCCGCCCCGCACTGTGGGGGACGCCCGGGAGAAGCTGAGCAACGCTGATCAAGGCTTACCAACGCAACATGCCGCAGCCGCTCCGGCAACCGCCGACGAGCTCGGCTCGTGCTGTGCCAGAAAGGGCGCTTCGTGGCCGATTCCGGCAACCCCAACGAGAACATCCCGTCCACCGACGCCGCCGCGGCCAACGCCGCGAACGGCGAGGTCACAGCGTACGACGCCAGCGCGATCACCGTCCTCGAAGGTCTGGACGCGGTCCGCAAGCGGCCGGGCATGTACATCGGCTCGACCGGTGAGCGAGGCCTGCACCACCTGGTGCAGGAGGTCGTCGACAACTCCGTCGACGAAGCGCTGGCCGGGCACGCGGACACGATCGACGTCACGATCCTCGCCGACGGCGGCGTGCGCGTGGTCGACAACGGCCGTGGCATCCCGGTGGACATCCACCCCGTCGAGAAGAAGCCGGCCGTCGAGGTCGTGCTCACCGTGCTGCACGCGGGCGGCAAGTTCGGCGGCGGCGGCTACGCGGTCTCCGGTGGTCTGCACGGCGTCGGCGTCTCGGTCGTCAACGCGCTGTCCATCAAGGTGAGCGTCGACATCAAGCGCGACGGCTTCCGGTGGACGCAGGACTACAAGCAGGGCGTCCCGACGGCCCCGCTGGCCAAGCACGAGGCGGTCCAGGACTCCGGTACGACGGTGACCTTCTGGGCCGACCCGGAGATCTTCGAGACCACGGAGTACTCCTTCGAGACGCTTTCCAGGCGTTTCCAGGAGATGGCGTTCCTCAACAAGGGCCTGACCATCAAGCTCACCGACGAGCGTGAGTCCGCGAAGGCCACCTCGGGCGCCGACGAGGCCGGCGGTGACGAGAAGGCCGAGGTCAAGACCGTCTCGTATCACTACGAGGGCGGCATCGTCGACTTCGTGAAGTACCTCAACTCCCGCAAGGGCGACGTGGTGCACCCCTCCGTCATCGACCTGGAGGCCGAGGACCGGGAGAGGCACCTCTCCATCGAAGTCGCGATGCAGTGGAACAGCAGCTACACCGAGGGCGTCTACTCGTTCGCGAACATCATCCACACGCACGAGGGCGGCACCCACGAAGAGGGCTTCCGCGCCGCGCTGACCAACCTGATCAACAAGTACGCGCGCGACAAGAAGCTGCTGCGCGAGAAGGACGACAACCTCACGGGTGACGACATCCGCGAGGGTCTGACGGCGATCATCTCGGTCAAGCTGAGCGAGCCGCAGTTCGAGGGCCAGACCAAGACCAAGCTGGGCAACACCGAGGCGAAGACCTTCGTGCAGAAGGCCGTCTACGAGCACCTCAGCGACTGGCTGGACCGCAACCCGAACGAGGCGGCGGACATCGTCCGCAAGGGCATCCAGGCGGCCACCGCGCGCGTGGCGGCCCGCAAGGCGCGCGACCTCACCCGCCGCAAGGGCCTGCTGGAGACCGCGTCCCTGCCGGGCAAGCTCTCCGACTGCCAGTCGAACGACCCCATCAAGTGCGAGATCTTCATCGTCGAGGGTGACTCCGCCGGCGGTTCGGCCAAGTCCGGCCGCAACCCCGAGGTCCAGGCGATCCTCCCGATCCGCGGCAAGATCCTCAACGTCGAGAAGGCCAGGATCGACAAGATCCTGCAGAACCAGGAGATCCAGGCGCTGATCTCCGCCTTCGGCACGGGCGTGCACGAGGACTTCGACATCGAGAAGCTCCGCTATCACAAGATCATCCTGATGGCGGACGCCGACGTCGACGGCCAGCACATCAACACGCTGCTGCTGACCTTCCTGTTCCGCTTCATGCGGCCGCTGGTCGAGGCCGGCCACGTCTACCTGTCGCGTCCCCCGCTGTACAAGATCAAGTGGGGCCGTGAGGACGTGGAGTACGCCTACTCCGACCGCGAGCGCGACGCCCTGATCGAGATGGGCCGCCAGCGCGGCAAGCGCATCCGCGAGGACTCCATCCAGCGCTTCAAGGGCCTCGGCGAGATGAACGCCGAGGAGCTGCGCGTGACGACCATGGACCAGGAGCACCGCGTCCTCGGCCAGGTCACCCTCGACGACGCCGCCCAGGCCGACGACCTGTTCTCCGTCCTGATGGGCGAGGACGTCGAGGCGCGCCGCCAGTTCATCCAGCGCAACGCCAAGGACGTCCGCTTCCTCGACATCTGAGTCGGTCTCAGCTGACCGCACCAGGAAGGATCCTCACCAGCAATGACCGACGAGAACACTCCCGTGACGCCGGGCGAAGAGGCACTCGCGCTGCGCGTCGAGCCCGTCGGGCTCGAAACCGAGATGCAGCGCTCGTATCTCGACTACGCGATGTCCGTCATCGTCTCCCGCGCGCTGCCGGACGTCCGTGACGGCCTCAAGCCCGTCCACCGGCGTGTGCTGTACGCGATGTACGACGGCGGCTACCGCCCCGAGCGCGGCTTCTACAAGTGCGCCCGCGTGGTCGGCGACGTCATGGGCAACTACCACCCCCACGGCGACAGCTCCATCTACGACGCCCTGGTCCGTCTCGCCCAGCCCTGGTCGATGCGCATGCCGCTCGTCGACTCCAACGGCAACTTCGGCTCCCCGGGCAACGACCCGGCGGCCGCCATGCGCTACACCGAGTGCAAGATGGCGCCGCTGTCGATGGAGATGGTCCGTGACATCGACGAGGAGACCGTCGACTTCACGGACAACTACGACGGCCGCTCCCAGGAGCCGACCGTCCTGCCCGCCCGCTTCCCGAACCTGCTGATCAACGGCTCCGCCGGTATCGCGGTCGGCATGGCGACCAACATCCCGCCGCACAACCTGCGCGAGGTCGCGGCCGGCGCCCAGTGGTACCTGGAGAACCCCGAGGCCTCCCACGAGGAGCTGCTGGACGCCCTCGTCGAGCGCATCAAGGGCCCGGACTTCCCGACCGGCGCGCTCGTCGTGGGCCGCAAGGGCATCGAGGAGGCCTACCGCACCGGCCGCGGCTCGATCACCATGCGCGCGGTCGTCCAGGTCGAGGAGATCCAGAACCGCCAGTGCCTGGTGGTCACGGAGCTGCCGTACCAGGTGAACCCCGACAACCTGGCCCAGAAGATCGCCGACCTGGTGAAGGACGGCAAGATCGGCGGCATCGCCGACGTCCGTGACGAGACGTCGAGCCGCACCGGCCAGCGCCTGGTGATCGTCCTGAAGCGGGACGCGGTCGCCAAGGTCGTGCTGAACAACCTCTACAAGCACACCGACCTGCAGACGAACTTCGGCGCCAACATGCTGGCGCTGGTCGACGGCGTGCCGCGCACGCTGTCCCTGGACGCCTTCATCCGCCACTGGGTGCAGCACCAGATCGAGGTCATCGTCCGCAGGACGCGCTTCCGGCTGCGCAAGGCCGAGGAGCGCGCGCACATCCTGCGCGGTCTGCTGAAGGCCCTGGACGCCATCGACGAGGTCATCGCCCTGATCCGGCGCAGCGACACCGTCGAGATCGCCCGCCACGGCCTGATGGACCTGCTGGAGATCGACGAGATCCAGGCCAACGCGATCCTGGAGATGCAGCTCCGCCGTCTCGCGGCCCTGGAGCGGCGCAAGATCGTCCAGGAGCACGACGAGCTCCAGTTGAAGATCAACGAGTACAACCAGATCCTGGCCTCCCCGGTCCGCCAGCGCGGCATCGTCAGCGAGGAGCTCGCCGCGATCGTCGAGAAGTACGGCGACGACCGCAAGACCCAGCTGATCCCCTACGACGGTGACATGTCCATCGAGGACCTCATCGCCGAGGAGGACATCGTCGTCACCGTCACGCGCGGCGGCTACGTCAAGCGCACCAAGGCGGACGACTACCGCGCCCAGAAGCGCGGCGGCAAGGGCGTGCGAGGCGCGAAGCTGAAGGAAGACGACATCGTCGACCACTTCTTCGTCTCCACCACGCACCACTGGCTGCTGTTCTTCACCAACAAGGGCCGGGTGTACCGGGCGAAGGCCTACGAGCTGCCCGACGCCGGCCGGGACGCGCGCGGCCAGCACGTCGCCAACCTGCTGGCCTTCCAGCCGGACGAGGCGATCGCCGAGATCCTCGCGATCCGCGACTACGACGCGGTGCCCTACCTGATCCTGGCGACCAAGGCGGGCCTGGTGAAGAAGACCCCGCTGAAGGACTACGACTCCCCGCGCTCCGGCGGTGTCATCGCCATCAACCTGCGTGAGCGCGAGGACGGCAGCGACGACGAGCTGATCGGCGCCGAGCTGGTCTCGGCCGAGGACGATCTGCTGCTGATCAGCAGGAAGGCGCAGTCGATCAGGTTCACGGCCACCGACGACGCGCTGCGTCCGATGGGCCGTGCCACCTCGGGTGTGAAGGGCATGAGTTTCCGCGAGGGGGACGAGCTGCTCTCGATGAATGTTGTTCGACCCGGTACGTTCGTGTTCACTGCCACAGACGGCGGGTACGCGAAGCGGACCGCTGTCGACGAGTACCGCGTCCAGGGTCGCGGTGGCCTGGGTATCAAGGCCGCCAAGATCGTGGAGGACCGCGGTTCTCTCGTCGGCGCGCTGGTGGTCGAGGAGTCGGACGAGATCCTCGCCATCACGCTGTCCGGCGGTGTGATTCGTACGCGAGTCAGCGGGGTCAGGGAGACGGGCCGTGACACCATGGGCGTCCAACTGATCAATCTGGGCAAGCGCGATGCCGTGGTCGGCATCGCACGCAACGCCGAGGCGGGGCGCGAGGCGGAGGAGGTCGACGGCGACGAGGCCGTCGACGAGACCGCCGAAGGCGTCGCGACCACCGGCACGGACGAGGGTGAAGCGCCCTCGGCCGAGTAGCACGAGGAGTGAGTCATCGTGAGCGGAGCCACGGGCGCCGGGCCGTCCGGTACGTCGGCCGGCACCCCGACCGGCACGGACGGCGGGGGCCGTGGCTCCGCCACGTATGGCGGAAACAGCGCCCACCACGCGCACACATCCTCGTACGGCACTCATGGATCCCAGGGGGGAACTGTGACGGACACCCGAGGCCCGCACACCCAGCAGTACGCGGCTGGAGCGGGCCCGGCCGCACCCGGAGCCGATCCGCACGCGGGCTCCCCGCTGCCGGGCGAACGGCAGCCGCAGCAGCAGGCGGGGCCCTACCACCCGCCGCAGGCCTACCAGACCCAGGGCGCGGACACCGGCGGCGTGCGCCGGCCGCGCACCGGCGCGCGCACCACACCGCGCGTGCGCAAGGCACGGCTGCGGGTGGCCAAGGCCGACCCGTGGTCGGTGATGAAGGTCAGCTTCCTGCTCTCCATCGCGCTCGGCATCTGCACCATCGTCGCCTCGGCGGTGCTGTGGATGGTCATGGACGCCATGGGCGTCTTCTCCACGGTCGGCGGCACCATCTCCGAGGCGACCGGGTCGAACGAGTCCAACGGCTTCGACCTGCAGTCGTTCCTGTCGCTGCCGAACGTCCTGATGTTCACGACGATCATCGCGGTCATCGATGTCGTCCTGGCGACGGCGCTGGCCACGCTCGGCGCGTTCATCTACAACCTGTCCGCGGGTTTCGTGGGCGGTGTGGAGCTGACGCTCGCCGAGGACGAGTGAGTCGCCGCAGGTAACCGATTTTGGGACTGCGCCGGTCGTGCGCTAATCTTCAGGAGTCAGCGCGCGGGACATACCGCAAGGCGCGGCGGGGCTATAGCTCAGTTGGTTAGAGCGCATCCCTGATAAGGATGAGGCCACAGGTTCAAATCCTGTTAGCCCCACAGATGAAGATCGGGCGTCTCCCCTATGGGAGGCGCCCGATCTGCGTTTACGTCCTGGACACCGACGGTGCCTTTTGTCTACGAGCTTTCTCTGCGAGCTCCACGTCATCCTCGCGGGAATTCCGGTGCCCCGGCAATGGCCCGATCCCTCGACCCGGCCCCCTCGTCCGGCACCGGTCCCTCCCCTCGTGGGGACCGGTGCCGGACGTCGGGATTCGAGTTCGACCCTGTCGGCGCGGATCGAGCGGCGTCGCGCGCGCCGTGGCTCTCCGGCACGTTCGCGGACGCAGCATGATCCTGCCTGCTGAGGCCCGCAAGGAGGAGCGTCCGGTCTCCGGACCGGGGTTTTGTCGCAGGTCAGCCATATAGAGTGAGTTTTCCGGTCCGGACGTCCAGGCGCGGAGGGAAGCTGGGGGTGGACACCTTGAGTGGCGACTCAGGGGCGCGCACAGCCCTCGCCGAGCGTCTTGCCCTGCTCTACCGGGAGGCCGGCAATCCGCCGCTCAAACGGGTGTCCGAGGCCGTCGCGCGGCTGCAGCGGGTCGATGAACGCGGGCGCCCGGTACGGGTCTCCGCCCAGCGGATCAGCGACTGGCGGCGCGCCCGTAACGTGCCCGCCCAGTTCGCCGCCCTCGCTGCGGTGCTGCACGTACTGATACCCCAGGCGCGACGTCTCAGGCCCACCTCGGTCTCGCCCGGTCTGTACGAACTGGCGCACTGGCAGCGCCTGTGGGAGCGCGCGCTGACCGGTCCGGCCGCCGCGCCCGCCGAGGAGCCGGAGCAGGAGCAGCCCGTCGCCGGGGTGTGTCCCTACCGTGGGCTGGCCTCCTACCGGCGGCAGGACGCCCGCTGGTTCTTCGGCCGCGATCGCAGTACCGCCGCGCTGGTCGCCCAGTTGCGCGAGGTGGCGGACACCGGCGGCCTGGTGATGCTCGTCGGAGCCTCGGGGGCGGGCAAGTCCTCGCTGCTGAGCGCCGGTCTGGTGCCCCTGCTGCGGGAGGACGCCGAGACGGCGCGCGAGGTGCTCCAGCTGGTACCGGGCGCCGATCCCCTGGCCGAACTGACCCGCCGTGTACCGGGGCTGGCCGCCGTACCGGAGCCGGGTGCTCCGGGCTTCGTCGAGGCGGTGCACGAGGCGATGGCCGCGTGGGCCGGACCCGGCGAGCGGCCCGTGGTCATCGTGGACCAGTTCGAGGAGGCCTTCACCCTCTGCGCCGACGACGGCGTCCGGCGCACCTTCGTGCAGACCCTGCACGCGGCAGCGTCCCCCGGCCCGACCGGTGAGGCGGCGCCCGTGCTGGTCGTGCTGGGCATACGCGCCGACTTCTACGAGCAGTGCCTGCGCTATCCGGAGCTCGCCGACGCCCTCCAGCACCGCCACATGGTGCTCGGCCCGCTGACGACCGCGGAACTGCGGGAGGCGGTCACGGGGCCGGCCAAGGCGGTCGGACTGGAACTCGAACCGGGTCTCGCCGAGCTGATCGTCCGTGAGGTCAGCGCCGACGGCCCGCGCGGCGCGCACGACGCGGGCGTTCTGCCGCTGCTGTCGCACGCCCTGCTCGCCACCTGGCAGCGCCGCAAGGGCGGCCGGCTCACGCTCGCCGGATACCGGGCGGCCGGCGGTATCCAGGGCGCGGTCGCCGCGACCGCCGAACGGGCCTGGTCCGGGCTCGACCCGGCGGCGCGCACGGCGGCCCGGCTGCTGCTGCTCCGGCTCGTCAGACTCGGCGAGGACACCCAGGCCACCCGCCGCCGCGGCACCCGGCGCCAGCTCGCCCAGGAGTCGACCGACCCGGGCAAGACCGAGGAGTCCCTCGAAGCGCTGGTCCGCGCCCGGCTGGTGACGCTGGACGCCGAGACCGTGGAGATCACCCACGAGGCGCTGCTGCACGCCTGGCCCCGGCTGCGTGACTGGATCGACGAGGACCGCACCGGCAACCTGCTGCGCCAGCGCCTGGAGGAGGACGGCCGGGCCTGGGAGGACTCCCGGCGCGACACCGCCCTGCTCTACCGGGGCTCGCGGCTCGAACAGGCCCACGGCTGGGCGAAGTCGGCCGGGGACACGCTGCTGACCCGCAGCGCGGTGGAGTTCCTGGCCGCCTCGGTACGGCTGCGGCGGCGCACGGTGTGGATCAGCCGGACCGCGGTGGCGGCGCTGCTCGCCCTCGCCGTGGTGGCCGCGGGCTCGGCGGTCGTGGCCTGGCAGCAGCGCGACGACGCCGTGTTCGAGCACGTCCTGGCCGAGGCCGACCGGGTGCAGTACACCGACCCGTCGCTGTCCGCCCAACTCGACCTGGTGGCCCACCGGCTGCGCCCCGGCGACGAGGGCACAGTCAACCGGCTGGTGTCCATCGTCAACGCACCGCTGGCGACGCCGCTGGAGGGTCACAAGGGCGCCGTCTACCTGACCAGCTTCCGCTCCGACGGCCGCGTGCTGGCCACCGCCAGCTACGACCGGAGCGTCCGTCTGTGGGACACCGCCGACCCCACCCGCCCGAGGCCCCTGGGCAAGCCGCTGACCGGGCACACCAGCTGGGTGAGCACCGCCGTGTTCAGCCCCGACGGAAACGTCCTCGCCAGCGCCGCGGACGACGGCACGGTCCGGCTGTGGGACGTGCGTGACGCGGCCCGCCCCCGGCCGCTGGGCGCGCCCGTGACCGGCCACGACGGCACGATCTACCTGCTCGCCTTCAGCCCCGACGGACGCACCCTGGCCGCCGCCACCGAGGAGCACGTCGTCCGCCTGTGGGACCTCGCCGACCCGGCCCGGCCGAAGCCGCTCGGCACGGTCACCGGGCACGCCGAGGCGGTCCGGGCGGTCGCCTTCAGCCCGGACGGCCGTACGCTCGCCACCGGCGGCGACGACGACACCGTACGGCTGTGGGACATGACCGACCCGCGCCGGCCCGAGGCGCTCGGTGCGCCGCTGACCGGGCACCGGGGGACCGTGCACTCGGTGGCCTTCAGCCCGGACGGGCACACGCTCGCCTCCGGCAGCGCGGACGACACCGTCCAGTTGTGGGACGTGCGACGGGCCGCGGCGCTCGGTGCGCCGCTGACCGGGCACACCGGGCCCGTGTGGTCGGTGGCGTTCAGCCCCGACGGGACGATGCTCGCGGCGGGCAGCGCGGACTCCACGGCGAGCCTGTGGAACGTGCGCAACCCCGCCTTCCCCTCCCAGGTCGGTGAGCCGCTCGCGGGCAGCAGCGGCGAGATGTACGCGGTGGGCTTCCGCTCCGACGGACGGACCCTGGCGACGGGCAGCGGCGACAGCAAGGTGCGGCTGTGGTCGATTCCCACGTCGGACATGATCGGCCGGATCGGCGCGTTCCGGCCGGACGGGCGGGTCCTGGCCACGTCCTCGCGCGACGAACGGGTCCGGCTGTGGGACGTGCGCCGGGCCGGGCGGCCCGTACTGCTCGGGGAACCGTTTCTGCCCGCCCAGGGCGACGCACAGTCCCTCGTCTTCTCGCCCAACGGCCGTGTCCTCGCGGTGATCACCGGCAGCCGCGCCGTGCAGCTCTGGGACGTCTCCGACCCCGCCCACCCGGTCCCCCACGGCCGCCCGCTCGCACTGCGCACCCGGTTTGCCGGGCCCGGCACACTGGCCTTCAGCCCGGACGGCCGGACGCTCGCGACCGCCTACGAGGACCGCTCCCTGCGCCTGTGGGACGTCTCCGACCCGGCCCGGCCCCGCCCCTTCGGGGCTCCCCTGACCGGGCACACCGGCTACGTCAACGCGCTGGTGTTCAGCCCCGACGGACGGGTGCTCGCCAGCGGTGGCGCGGACGGCGCGATCCGGCTGTGGCGGGTGGCCGAGCCGCGCCGGGCCGCCCGGCTGGGGAAGCCGCTCACCGGACACTCCGGGCCGGTCAACGCTCTCGCCTACAGCCCGGACGGGCGCACGCTGGCCGCAGGCAGCGACGACAACACCGTGCGGCTGTGGGACATCGCCGACCCGCTGCGGGCCCGCCCGCTGTCCCCGCTCACGGGGCACAGCGAGGCCATCGTGTCGCTGACCTTCAGCCCGGACGGGTACACGCTCGCCTCCGGCGGCAACGACGACACGGTCCGGCTGTGGGACGTCGCCGACCCGTCCGACGCCTCGGCGATCGGGCAGTCGATGAGCCCCAACGCCCGGACCGGCACGTTCCTGGCGTTCAGTCCCGGCAGTCACCTGCTGGGGGTCTCCAGCGGCACCGACACCGTGCGCCTGTGGGACCTCGACGTCGATACGGCAGTCCAGCGGATCTGCGCGGTCACACGCGGGGTGCTGACGCCGGACAGGTGGCGGGAGTATCTGCCGCGGCTGTCCTACGAGGCGCCGTGCGGGGAGGAGTGAGGCGCCTCATTGACAGCCTTGTTAGGGTTGTTGTCAGCCCGGTCGCTGGTGCATCCCCCGTCGCCAGCGATCGGGCCTTTCGCGTCCCGCCACGAACGGGGCCGTCGACGAGGCTGTTCATCTGACGTGTCGTCAGTTACCTTCCGGGCAGTGCGGTCGGTGCCGTACTCCTCGCGAAGGGGTGTGTCATGCCGAAGCGTCCCCGCAGTCCGCAGCCCCCGGGTGCGCCCCGATGGGTCGTGATGTTCCCCGGCCCTCCGACGGCTCCTGGACCGTGGGTGCCGAGTCGCCGTACCGGGCGCCCGTGCTGTACGCCGCCGGCCAGATGACCCAGACACTGCGGGCCCGCGGCGACGAGGCCGCCGTGGAGCTGTGGGGCCCGGAGGGCGGCGAGTGGCGGCGGTTCACCGCGGCGGTGAGGACCGCGGCCGCGCCGGAGGCTCCCCAGGGTGACGCCGGACCGGTGTTTCACGTGAAACATGCCGAGCGACTGGGCGACCGCCGTCAGCAGGTCCTGATGGCGGGGCTGAGCGGCGCGGGCCTGTACGACCTCACGGCCGAGGACCAGTCGGCCGTAGAGGCGCTGGTGGACCGGCTGGACGAGTCCACGCTGCGCCGGGTCGCGCGGTGGCCGGCACTCGCCGGTGGCCGCTGAGGGCCGGTTCGGCGGCCCGGCCCCTGGGCAGTCACCCCTCGTGACCACCCCAGGGACAGGAGCGCGCATGAAGGTGTCCATCGACCCGGAACTCTGTTACGGCTCCAACGACTGCGCGTACCGCGTGCCTTCCGTCTTCACGGTCGCCGACGGGCTCGGTGCCGTGCTGCCGGGCCAGGAGGGCACCGGGGAGGACCCGGAGGTACGGGACGCCGCCGAGAAGTGCCCGTCGCAGGCGATACGCATTGAGGGGTGAGCTACCTCGTCGAGGGGCGAGCCACGTTGCCGGGGGGTGAGCCACCTCGTCGGGGGGTGAGCTACCTCGGTGCCGTCCAGCCCAGATCGGTCAGTGCCAGCGCCCTCGCCTCCGCGACCGCCGCCCGGGCCGCCCGCTCGGCCGGGTCGACATGGGCCTCCTGGCCGGTCACCTGACCGTCCCACTTGCGGTAGAGCAGCCCCACCTCGGCGGAGAACCACCCCCGGCTCACCGCGTCCAGAGCAAGCAGCAGGCCGGTGTCCTCCGAGGCGGGCAATGCCATCCAGCCGCCGAGCGCGAGGAGCAGATCCCGTCGTACGAAGAGCGTGGCCGGGTGGACCGGGGCGCGGAAGCCGTGCGACTTCCAGTGGGCGAGGACCGTGCCGGGCGTGATCGGGCCGTGCTCGGGGTCGCCGGGAAAGCCCACGGTCGAGCCGTCGGGCAGGACGTCCAGGGCGCGCGAGGTGGCCCAGCCGATCGTGGGGTCCGCCTCCAGAGCGGCGAGGTCACGGGCGAGCGCGCCCGGCGTGAGCCGGTCGTCGGCGTCGAGGACCTTCACGTAGGTGCCGTCCGCGTGCGCCAGCGCGAGCGTGCGGGCCACGCCGGGCCCACCGGGGCGCCCCGGGCGTCCCTGACGGAAGGTCACCCGAGGGTCGTCGGGCTCATGCAGGGCGACCGTGTCCGTACGGCCGTCCTCCTGGACCAGCCAGTGCCACTCCCAGTCCGAGGGCAGCTCCTGGGCGCACAGCGAGTCGTAGGCGTCCCGCAGGAAGCGGGCGGAGGGGGCGTGGACTGCGGTGAGGACGGTGACGCGCCGGTTCACGGCGGCCTTCACCACCTTTCCGGATAGGTGGTGAACACCGGCTCCGTGCGGTCGCCCGGCGGGGTGACGCGGGAGAGGTCCACCGGGCGGTCATGGGCGGCTCGTCATGATCAGCCTACGGTTTCGGGGCGGACGCGCGGAGGGCGCCTCCCGGGTGAGAGGCGCCCCTGCGTGCGGAGTTGAGCCGGTCAGGCGGTGAGGCCCTGCTCCTCGGCGGCCCGCTGCCGGGCATCCGGCTGAGCGGTCGAGTCGGTCTTGCTGTCCCTCATGACCAGGGCGGAGAGGATCGCGGCGGCCAGGACGCCGATAGCGCCGACCGTGAAGGTCGTGGACATCGAGGCGGCGAAGGCCTCTCGGGCGGCCTGGACGAGGCCCGTGTCGCCCTGGGCGACCGCCAGCGCGTCCGGCAGGGAGGCCTTGGCCTGTGCCGGGGCGTCGGCGGGCATCTGGTCGCGGTAGTTGCTGGTGAGCAGGGAGCCGAGGATCGCGATGCCGAGAGCCGTACCGGCCTGCTGGATGGTGTCGTTGAGGGCCGAGCCGACGCCCGCCTTGTCGGCCGGGATGGTGCTCATCAGGGCGTTGACCGCGGCCGGCATGGCGAGCCCGGCGCCGAGGCCGAGCAGACCGAGCGCGATCGCCGGGACGGTGAAGCCGGTGCCGGCGTCGACCGTGGTGAGCAGGGCGAAGCAGCCGACCATCACCAGCATGCCGGTGAGGATCACGAAGCGGTTGCCGATCGAGGCGGCGAGCTTGACGCCGACGCCGTTGCCGACGAGCGCGGCGACGGCCAGCGGCAGGAAGGCGAGACCCGCCTTGACCGGGGAGTAGCCCAGGACGAACTGGAGGTACTGGGTCAGCACCAGCAGCAGACCGCCGTTGCCGATCTGGACCAGGGCCAGCGAGAGCGAACCGCCGCTGAAGTTGCGGTGCTTGAACAGGACCAGCGGGACCATGGGGGAGGAGGTGACGTTCTCCCAGACGACGAACCCGACCAGGGCGAAGACGGCGACGGCGAGGGCGGGCAACGAGTCGGTGCTGAAGGCGCCGTACTGCGGGATCTCGATGATCCACCACACCAGGGCGGTCATACCGGCCGCCGACAGCACCGCGCCCAGCGGGTCCGGCTTCTGCCAGGGCGCCTTCGACTCGGGCATCAGCAGCACACCGGCGATCAGGGCCAGGACGACGACGGGCACGTTGATCAGGAAGATCGAGTGCCAGGAGAAGTGGTCGATCAGGACGCCGCCGAGCACCGGGCTGCCGACCAGGCCGAGCATGGACACCGAGCCCCAGGCCGCCATGGCCCTGGGCCGCTCGTCCTCGTCGAACACCGTGATCAGGATCGACAGGGTCGACGGCATGATCAGCGCCCCGCCGATGCCCATCGCCACGCGCACCGCGATGACCTCACCGGGATTCGCGGCGAAGATCGCCGCCAACGAGGCCGCGCCGAACAGGACCAGGCCGATCAGCATCACCTTCCGGCGGCCGAAGCGGTCACCCAGGCTGCCGGAGGTGAGCAGCAGACCGGCGAAGACCAGGATGTAGGAGTCCAGGATCCACTGCGTGTCCTGTGCGCCGGCGCCGATGTCCTCGGTCATCGAGGGCACCGCCACGGTCAGCGCCATGCTGTCCACGACCAGCACGAGCGTGCTCAGGCAGAGCACGATCAGGATCCACCAGCGCCGGGGATCACGCGCCTTCCCCGTCTCCTGAACCCGCTGCCCCTCGGTCTGTGACTCCGGCCGGCCCATAGCTTCCTCCCTGCGTTCCGTGAACACCGTTCCTTCGATGCGCACACTGTACGCACAGCGGAACAGTGTGCGCAACCCTCGAACTGTGTACGCTGAGGGAGAACGATGTACGCATGAAGTCGCCGCAGGCCACGAAGGCCGACACGGCCGCAAAGCCCGGCGTGGGCGAGGCCGATGCGGGGTCACTGAGGCCTGCACAGGCCGCGAAAGAGGCGAGGAGACGCGATGGCCGACAGGACGAAGCCGAAGCCGCACCCGATCCCGTCCGTATGGACCCGGCCCCGGCGTGAGCCCGACCAGCCCGCGCTGAGCAGGCAGGCGATCGTCCGTGAGGCCGTGATCATGCTGGACGCCGAGGGCGTCGAGGCACTGAGCATGCGCAAGCTGGGCGCCCGGCTGAACGCCGGCGCGACCTCCCTCTACCGCCATGTGGCCACCAAGGACGAGCTGATGGAGCTGGCCGTCGACGAGGTGGCCGCCGAGCTGCGCGTGCCCGACGCCGGCTCCCCCGACTGGCGAACGGCCGTCACCGAGGCCGCCGTGTCCTTCCGCGCCACGGCCCTGCGCCACCCGTGGCTGTCCTTGGTCCTGGGCCAGGCGGGCCTCGCCTACCTCGGCCCCAACCTGATGGCGTACTCCGAGCGGCTCGCGGCCCTGTTCACGGCAGCGGGCTTCCCGGAGCCGAGCCGGGCCATCGACGCGGTGCTCGGCTATGTCATCGGCATGAGCACGACCGAGGCCGCGTGGCTGATGACCGTCGCCCGCTCCGGTGAGACGGAGGCCGAGTTCATCGCCCGCCTGATGCCAGCCGCGCGTGCGGCCGCGGCCGAGCACGAACTGCTCTCCGACGCCTACGGCACCGGGGACGCGGTCGCCGCGACGGTGGACCCGGTCGCGGTGCGGGACGAGAAGTTCCGGTACGGGCTGGACGTGGTGCTCGACGGGTTGGCGCTGCGGCTGCCCTCCGCCTCCTGAGGGCGGGGGCCGTTCGTCGAGCGGGCGCGGGTGCGCGTGAAGGCCCGGACGCCGAATGGTGCGGCCGGGCCTGCCCATGGGGGTGTGGTGCGCGGAGTCGTACGCGACTGTCGTACGTGCGTGACGTACGCGGATGTCGTACGCGATTCCGGTGGCCGTGACGGCATGGGCGCGTCACGGAGAGCCTGTCGTACTGGTGGGTCGGGAGGCGCGCTGCCAGGAGGTGCTTGTCCTGGGCGGGGCCTGCCCCGGGTGGTGCGTTGTTCGGAGGGGCGCTGCGGCGTCGTGCCGCGAGTCGTGCGTCTGCCGAAGCGTTGAGGTGTCGTTCTGCGGCGAGGCCGGGCTTCTTGGGAAGCGGCGTGGCTTCGCCCTGCGAGGCGGTGCATCCGCGAGGCCGGGGCGGTCAACGCTGGAGCGGAATCGAGACGGTGGTCGTGCCCTCGTGACTGCCGGTGTGGCTGCCGGTGGTGCTGACGGTGGGGCCGGAGGGGCTGACTGCGGGGCTGTCGATGTGGTGGCCGGTGGCGCTGGTGCTGGGGCTGTCGGCCTGACTGTCGACGTGACCGCTGGACTCGATGCCGTTGGACCCGATGCCGTCGGACCCGATGCCGTTGGACTCGGTGCCGTCGAATTCGATGCCATCGGACCCGATGTCGTCGGCCTCGATGCCATCGGACCCGGTGCCGGTGGCGCAGGAGTCGGTCTCCGGTGCGCTCGCCTCTTCCGTGTCCGCGAGCGGGAGTGTCCGGCAGCCGGGGGTCTTGCCGTGGGCCTCGGCGCGGATGCGCTGCTTCATCGTGGGAGGCAGTGACCTGGCCTGGGACCAGGCCGCCCAGAGCGACATCGCCGCCGACGTCGTGAGCGGGGCGTCGGTGTTGCGGGCGGTCTCGTTCTGCGGTACCGACGCCGCGGCGGCCGTACCGGCGGTGGTGGTGACGAGACCGAGCGCCGTGCACAGCGCGAGGAAGGCGGTGACGAAGGCGGTCCACAGCTGCATGACCTTGTTCCGGGCCATGATCCCTCACTTTCGGGTTGGGCGATTTGCGTACTTTCCTCATGATGTGTATGTGGGCTGAGAAGTGGTGGACCGACGCCCGTGGCGCGTCGATCGTCAGATGAACACCACCCGTATGGGTGCGGCGGCCCGAGAAAGCGCCTGGGAATGCCCGAGCTCGGCTCGTAAGGTCAGCAGACGGGATGAAATGTCACGTTCCGTGGAGGTGTGATCACCCTCAGATCGCAGTGGTGTGCGGTCGTCTACTGCGCTGTCCCGGAACGGAGTTGAGGCCCGGACGCAGGTCACCGATCGATATCGGTCGGTGTGTATAGTCGGGCGCCAGAGGTCCCCTACGTCAACGAAAGACGAGGTCGCGCGGTGAAGAAGCTTCTCCTGGTCGCACTGGCCGCCATCGGCGGGCTCCTCGTGTACCGCCAGATCCAGGCGGATCGCGCCGAGCAGGATCTGTGGACGGAGGCGACCGACTCCGTGCCCACGGGTTCCTGAGTCCCAGAATTCAAGATTCCGAACAGACCCCGGCCGCATGAGCGGTCGGGGTTTTGTGTGTCCGGGGCGCGCGGCAGGATGGGCCCTGGCCGACGAGGAGGGGTGGCACGCGATGGGGCGGCGTACGGGCTGGTGGCCGACTGGGGCGCAACACGGCCGGCTCACGGCACGCGCACTTCCCGGCGCGCTCTCGGCCGCACGCGCGCGCGTGGCCGCCTCGATGGTGTGCGCCGCCGCGCTCGGCGCGCTGACCGGGACGTACGCGCAGCCCGCCGCCGCGGCCGGGACGCCGGGCGGCTACGCCTTCGCCGACGACGCCCGCCCGGTCACGGCGGCGGAGAACACCACAGGTGCCGAGCGCCTGCAACTCGGCGGCACCTACCGCAGCAGCGTGGGAGCGGGTACGCAGGTGTACTACCGCCTCGACCTCGACGCCGCCTCCGACGCCTATGTCGCCGCCACGGCCGTCCCCCCTGCGGGCACCTCCGTCAGCACGCTCGACGGGATCAAGGTGTCCGTCCAAGACGTCGACGGCGGCGTCTGCGACCAGCAGACCAAGACCTTCGGCAGCGTCCACAGCGCCCGCCCGATCACCGCGGGGGCCGTGCGGGAACTGACCTCCCGGCGCTCACGCTGCCAGGAGGCGGGGACGTACTACGTGGTCGTCGAGGCGGTGAGGTCCGACGACGAGGTCTTCGCGCCGGACGACTGGGAGCTGGAACTGGTCACCGTGTCGGAGCCGAAGCTCGCCCGGTCCGGGGCCACCGAGGCGCCCGACTCCTGGAACTCCGCCCCGCCGTCCGACCTGACCGGCGACCCGAGGCCCCGTACCGGCGGCGCGGGCTTCGGACAGGCCACCCGCCTCGGCCAAGGGGTCTGGGAGGACGAGGTCCGGCCGGGGCAGACCCTGTTCTACGAGGTACCGCTGGGCTGGGGCCGGCAGCTGTACGCCACCGCGGAGCTGGGCAGCTCGCCCGGCGGGTCCGGTGCGACGGCGGGCGCTCTCGACCTGACCCTCTACAACCCGGTGCGCGGTCCCGTCGAGGACGAGCGTGTCGGCTACTTCGGGCGGCAGCAGTCGGCCGAGCTGGACCCGCTGCCGCCGGTCGCCCACGAGAACCGGTTCGCCGTGTCCGACCGGGTCAGCGGAATGCGGTTCGCGGGGTCGTACTACCTCGTCGTTCACCTCGCCGATCAGGTGGCCGAACGGTTCGGCGACGAGCCCCTGGGGCTGACCCTGCGCGTGCGCGTCGAGGGCGTGGCGCGTTCCGGGCCGGACTACGCGGGGGAGTCGGAGCCGGAGGGGTTGTTCGAGGTCGAGGGTGTGAGCGGGCTGCCCTCGTTGCCCGGGAGTGAAGGGCAGGGGACGGCCGCGGCCGAGGGGACCGCGGACGACGACATGGCGATGACGGCACTCGCGGCGGGCGGCATCGGCGGCGGGACCGCTCTGCTGGCGGGGCTCGTGGTCTGGACGGTTGCGGCGCGGCGGCGGGCGGGGTAAGGCGTCGGCCGGGGCGGGCGGGTCGGTTGCCGGGGCTTCCCGGAGGGGGCGCGCGCCCGTCGGTCAGATACGGGTCAGCGCCCAGAAGCCCACGGCGTAGCAGACCAGCGCGAGCAGCAGGACCGGGACCGTCACCTTGGGGGGCGGCCCTGGGCGCCTGCGGCGACGGCGGCGGTGCTGGCCGTCGGTGCGGGCAGCGGGAGCGGCCGCGGGCTGCGGATCTTCTTGTGCGGGAGTGGGAACCCGCGAGTCCCGAGCGGTGTACGAAGCAGTGGAGCCACCGATACGCGGCTGGGGCGCGAACGGGACCTGAGCAGGTCGGTAGGGCGTCGGCACGGAGGGCGCCGGGACCGGGCGGGGCGGGGGCGGGGGAGCCTGTGGGTGCTGATGCCCGCCGTGTACCGGTTGGTGACGGGGGCGGACGTCGGCCGGCGTGGGAGCCGGGTTCCCGGTCGGCGTCGGCGGCTGGTGCTGAGCCGGGTCCGAGGGCTGCCGGAAGGGTTGCGGCCGGGAACCCGTCAGCGGAGGCGGCAGATGGAAGCTCCCGGTGTCCGACATGGAGATCTGCGCGGCGGACCCGCTGTCGTGAGGGCCGGCGGCCCGGCCGGGGCCCGGCACGGACCCCGTGCTCTGCCGGGGATCATCCGGCACCGAGCCCGTGCCGGTCCCGCGCGAGGGAGAGAGGGACGGGGAAGAAGAGGGTGAACCGGCGAGACCGGCACGGACCGTCGTCCCGGACACCTCTCCCGAAGCCTCCTCCACACCCGGCGCCCGCCTGAGCGGCCCGGTGGGGCCGAACCCCGAGGGCAGAGGCCCCAGTTGGTCGAAGATCTCGATCAGCTCGTCGTCGGCCCCCGGCTCCGGCAGCAGCTCGGTCGCGGAGGCGAGCGCCTTGCGGGCTCCCGTGGCGGTGCGGAATCGGGCCTGTGGGTCCGGTTGCAGCAGGGTCGCCACGATCTGCCACAGCGGCTCGGGAATGCCCGTGGGGGCACCGGGCGTGCCATGGACCGTGAAGTAGTCGACGAGCGCCTTGGCGTCCGGCTTGGCGCCCTCCAGCAGATACAGCGCGACCAGCCCGACGGCGAACAGATCGGCCGGGAAGTCCGGCTCCGCGCCCTGGAGTTGTTCGGGAGCGAGATAACCGGGCGTGCCGACCACGAGGTTGGTCTCGGTCAGGCGTGGCTCGCCCAGCCGCATGGCGATGCCGAAGTCGGACAGGCGCAGCCGGGGGCGCCCGGTTCCGGTGGCCTCCAGCAGAAGGTTGGCGGGCTTGATGTCGCGGTGCACCACGCCCTCGGCGTGCACGGCGGCCAGGCCGGAGAGGAGCTGGTCGACAAGGGTGGCGACGAAGACGGGCGGCAGGGGGCCGTAGTCCCCGACGAGGCGGACCAGCGACCCTCCGGCGACCAGGTCCATCGTGAACAGGACCTTGTCGTCGTCGGCGGCCCAGCTGGCCGGGGCGAGGACATGGGGGTGGTCGATCCGCAGAGCCTGTTCGCGGACGAAGCGCAGCAGCGAGTGGGCGTCGCGCTGCTGGAGCACCTTGGCCGCCACATAACGGCGCCGACGGTGGTCCCAGGCACGCCAGACCGCGCCGACGCCTCCGCGTCCGATCGGGTCGGCCAGTTCGTACCGGCCGGCGAACACCTCACCCATCGCTGTGCGCTGCTCCTCCCCCTGCGCCAAGACGCCTGACCGGGTCCCCGGGGTCCCTCGCTCCCCTTACTCCCCCGGCAACGCGCCGGTACTCCCCCGCGACGCGACCTTTGCCGCAGCCCGGGGCGCCGGCCGAGCGCGGTTGTCGGACGGGTGCCGGGACCGCGTGAGTCGGTCGGCGGCTGGTGCCAACCGGTGCACAGCACCCGGGATCGGGAGTGTCGCGGAACGCCGTCCGCGGTGTGGCCCTGGAGCGGCACGACCCCCTCGTCCCGTTCCGGCCGTCGGCCCGGCCGCCGCCCCCTCGGCGTGCCGGGCCGACGGACGGTCAGTTCTGGTGGGCCTGGTAGTGGGCGACGGCGTCGGAGGTGCGGCCCGCGCCGTAGACGCGGAGGAACTCGGCGAGTTCGGGGTGGGAGGGCGCGAGGGATTCGGCGGCGTCGATGATGTCACCGGCGGCGGCGACGGAACGCAGCAGCGACTGGATCTCCCGGACGACGCGCTTGACGGTCGGGGCACCCGAAGTGCTGGTCGTCTGCGTCACGTTGCTCAGCACGGAGCCCCCCTGCGACTTCTTGATCTCGTCCATGCGCTCGGTGGCCTCGGCCGCGCTCACGCTGCCGTCGGCGACCTGCGCGGCCAGCTCCTGGAGCAGCTGCACGCGCTGGACGACGGCAGGGTTGCCGATCTTCGCCCGCTGACCGCTCATCAGCTGCGACAGCATCGGTGCCGACAGTCCCAGTACCCCCGCGAGACGAGCCTGGTTGAGCCCAAGATCGTCGATGAGCTTACGGAAGAGCGCCCCCAGCGGCTCCCCGTACCAGTTCCGCTGCAGTTCCCGCGCTCTCGCGGTCGCTTCCTGCTGTGCGGCGTCCATTGCGTCTCCCCATCGCTTCCCCAAGAACCGCGGTTCGCTGTCGCGAACCACGCCGAGCATCTTACGGAGAGTGGTCGGCCACAGGGAGCCCCATCTTTTTGCGAGATCCCGGGGGTGACCCGGTACTCTGGTCTGCGGCGCCTGCCGGTACGAACGACTTCCGGCGGGAGGCTTGTCGCGGGGCCTTAGCTCAGTTGGTAGAGCGCTGTCTTTGCATGGCAGATGTCAGGGGTTCGACTCCCCTAGGCTCCACCCCGTACAACCCCTCCGACCTGCGGAAACGCGGTGGGAGGGGTTGTTTTTCACGCCCGCGCGCGCGAAGTGCGCGTCGGCGTGCGGCAGTTCCGGGTGCGAGCCCCGGCTGCGAGAGCCCGGTCGCGAGGCCAGGGGCGAGGCCGGGCAGAGCCCGTCACAGGCCCGGTCGAGAGGTCCCGCACCCCACACACGGCGGAGCCGCCCGCTTGTCGCGCGGGCGGCTCACCGGCCTGGTGCCGCTGGGTGGCTCAGCGCCCGTCCTCCCGCTTCGCCGCCTCTTCCTCGGCCTCCTTGGCCTGGACCTCCGGGTCGAGGACCTCGCTGCCGTCCACGGACGTCAGGGGGCCCGACTCGGGGACCTCGGTCGCGGCGGGGGGCTCGACCAGCCAGTCGGGGTTGGACTGCTTGTCCCACCACTTCCAGGCGGCGACGGCGGTGCCCGCGAGGAGGCCCGTCACGGCGAGGAACTTCAGCACGCGGCGGCCGCGCGCCCGGCGCTCGTGGCGGCGGATCACCTTGCGGATGTCCTCGGGCGTGACCTGGCCGCGCAGGGCGGCCAGCGCGGCGGCACCCCGGGCGGCCGCCTCGTCCTTCACGGGCACGGCCGCGGCCACGGCCTGTTCGATCATCGGCCGGGAGTACTCGGCGGCCTGCCGGGAGTATTCGGCGGCCTGCTTGGAGTACTCGGCGGCCTGCCTCGCGGCGACGCGGGTACGTGCCGCGGCCTCCTGCGCGGCCAGGTCGACCTTGGGGGGCACATGTGTAAGGGCGTCCGCGATGCGGGGCGCGAGACGGGACTCGTACTGCGCACGTGCCTGCTCGGCGGCCAGGGCGACCTTCGGCGCGATGCGTACGCGCGCCTCCTGCGCGTAGTGCGCGGCCCTTTCCTTGGCGGTGTCGGCGTAGGGCGCCACCACTTCCGCGGCGTGCAGCACGCTGTCCTTCGCCGAGCCGGTCGCGGCGCGCACGCTGTCGATGCGGGTCACGGGATCCTCCTCCTCGGTGGCGATACGTTATTTCGACTTTCCACCCTTTTACGGATCATGCCTGCTGGAGCGTCCGGCGGCATGTGAGGGCGGGCATATGGGTGCCGATGGACATGATCGATCCCAACAGGGGGCGAACGTGAGGCAACAGGGGCTTGTCGTCGACAATGCCACGGATTGCCCTGTTGTGCTGCGGAACACCCGGGGCGGGCGACGCACGGCGCCCGGCGTGCGAGGATCGGGGAGTCACAGAAAGACAACGGAAGGCAGATCGTGGCCGAGCATCTCCACGCCACCCTGAAGACCAACCACGGCGACATCGAGATCCGGCTGTTCCCGGACCACGCGCCGGAGACGGTCAAGAACTTCGTCGAGCTCGCCCAGGGCGAGCGTGAGTGGGTCAACCCGGCCACCGGTGCGAAGTCCACGGACAAGCTCTACGACGGCACGGTCTTCCACCGCGTCATCAGCGGCTTCATGATCCAGGGCGGTGACCCGCTGGGCAACGGCACGGGCGGCCCGGGCTACCAGTTCAAGGACGAGTTCCACCCGGACCTGCGCTTCGACAAGCCGTACCTGCTGGCCATGGCCAACGCCGGCCCGGGCACCAACGGCTCGCAGTTCTTCATCACCGTCTCCCCGACGGCCTGGCTGACCCGCAAGCACACCATCTTCGGCGAGGTCGCCGACGCCGCCGGCCGGAAGGTCGTCGACGCCATCGCGGGCGCCCAGACCAACCCGCGCACCGACCGCCCGCTGAACGACGTGGTCATCGAGTCGGTCGTCGTCGAGAAGCGCTCGAGCTGACCCCTGCCGGGCCTTCGGGCCCGACCGCTCCCACAGGGAGCCGCTGGGAACCAATGGTCCCGCTCGTCCGTAGGGATGGGCGGGGCCTTCTTTTACGGGGCCTTCTTCCCCTACGTCTTCGACGACCGAGGTGACATCGATGGAGCAGCAGGTGCCGGACGCGCAGCCCGTCCCGGTGTGCTACCGCCACCCGGACCGCGAGACCGGTGTGCGCTGCACCCGCTGCGAGCGCCCCATCTGCCCCGACTGCATGATCAGCGCCTCGGTGGGCTTCCAGTGCCCCGAGTGCGTGCGGGGCACCACCGGGGGCGGACCAGCCCCGCGCGCGGCGGCTCCGCGCACGATCACCGGCGCCACCGTGGTGGGCGACACCCGGCTGATCACGAAGATCCTGATCGGGATCAACCTCGCGGTGTTCATCGCCGTCCAGATGTCGGACGCGCTGCTGGAGAAGCTGGTCCTGATCGGCTCCTGGCCGCCCGCGCCCTGGACGCCGACGGAGGGCATCGCGGAGGGCGAGTGGTACCGGCTGCTGACCTCGGCGTTCACGCATGAGGAGTTCTGGCACATCGGCTTCAACCTGCTGAACCTGTGGCTGCTGGGCAGCCAGGTGGAGGCCACGCTGGGCCGGGCGCGCTATCTCACGCTCTATCTGGTCTCCGGCCTCGCGGGCAGCACCGTCGCCTATCTGCTGGAGGCGCCGACCACGGCCACACTGGGGGCCTCCGGTGCCGTCTTCGGTCTCTTCGGCGCCTTCGGCGTCCTGATGCGCCGGCAGAACTACGATCTGCGTCCGATGGTGCTGCTGCTGGCGATCAGCATGGGCTTCGCCTTCAGTCCGGGCTCGAACGTCTCCTGGCAGGCCCATCTCGGCGGCCTGGTGGCCGGCGTCGTGATCACCTACGCGATGGTCCACGCCCCGCGGGAGCGGCGTGCGCTCGTGCAGTTCGGGACCTGCGGACTCGTGCTGGCCGTGATCGTCCTCGCCACCCTTTTGAGGACGGCTCAGCTCACCTGAGCACCCCTGTTGTCCACAACCTGTCGCGGATCTTGTGCACAGTGTGCGGGAACAGCTGTACCCCCTGTCACTGACCCGTGTTTCCGCAGGTCAGGCAGGGGGCGAACAGGTTTTCGACCTAGAGTGGACGCCGGTAGTTCCTTCACACCGGCGTCAACCTCGGAGAGGTTATCCACAGATCGTCTTTCTTTTCCCCAGCATGTGGAAAGTTGCTGTGGATAACTCAGTGGATAGCCCTGGGCAGAGCTGTGTTCAGCCCGGGGTCGCCGTTACTTCCACTGCGTGGAGACGCCGAATCCGGCCGCGATGAACCCGAAGCCGACCACGATGTTCCAGTTGTCCAGACTGTCGATCGGCAGCGACCCGTCGGTCACGTAGAAGACGACGATCCAGGCCAGACCGATGAGGAACATGGCCAGCATGACGGGCGCGACCCAGGCGCGGTTGGTGAGCTTGATGGCCTGGGCCTGCCTGGAGGGCGGCGGCGTGTAATCGGCCTTCTTGCGGATACGTGACTTCGGCACGAGGGTCTCTCCTGTCGATGCGCTGCGTGGCCGCGCAGGGTCTGGTTCGGGCTCGGGGCAGCGTACAAGGGGACACTGATTGCTCCCCCGGGCGTCAGTTAGCGTAGTGCTTCCGTGGCGCCTAAGGAGATAAGGGTACGTTGAGCAATTCTGCCGACTCCCCCCAGCCGGGATCCAGCCCCGACCGCCGAGGACGTTTCCGTCCCGCGCGGGTGCTCACGGTCGCCGTCTTCGCGCTCGCGGGCCTCATCTTCTTCACCAGTTTCAATACGGCCAAGGGCACCAATATCCGCACGGACACGTCCCTGCTCAAGCTTTCCGACCTCATCCAGGAACGCAGCCACAAGAACGGCGAACTGGACGAGGCGAACGCCACCCTGCGCGAACAGGTCGACTCCCTCGCCGACGCCGACGACGGCAGCACCGAGGCCGAGGACGCCCGGCTCACCGCCCTGGAGAAGGACGCGGGCACCCAGAAGCTCAAGGGCAAGGCGATCACCGTCACCCTGAACGACGCCCCGCCGGACGCCACCGCCAAGCTGCCCGGGTACCCCGAGCCGCAGCCCGACTACCTGGTCATCCACCAGCAGGACCTCCAGGCCGTGGTGAACGCCCTGTGGCAGGGCGGGGCCAAGGGCATCAAGGTCATGGACCAGCGGCTGATCTCCACCAGCGCCGTACGCTGCGTCGGCAACACCCTGATCCTCCAGGGCCGCGTCTACTCACCGCCGTACAAGATCACGGCCGTGGGCGACCCGGGGAAGCTCCGGAAGGCGCTCGGCGCCAGCCCCGCGATCCAGAACTACATGGTGTACGTCAACGTCTACGGCCTCGGCTGGAAAGTGGAGGAGAACGGGACGGTGACTCTGCCGGGTTACTCGGGCACAGTGGATCTGCACTACGCCAAGCCCGTGGAGTAGCTCCCCTCTGGAGGCGCCGGTGCGCGTGGCCGTGAGGACCGTCAGCGAGCTGTGCATCACCGCCGGCACCGTGATCGTGCTCTTCGTCGCCTACCTGCTGTTCTGGACCGGCGTACGGGCCGACGACGCGATGGACGAGCAGATCGACCGGCTCCAGGAGCAGTGGGCCGCCGACCGGCCCGAGCACTCCGCCGGGAGCACCCCGGCCCCGCAGCCGTACGAGAACGGCCGCCCCTTCGCGATCATGTACATCCCGCGGCTCGGTTTCACGTGGAACAAGCCGGTCCTGGAGGGCACCTCCGCCTCGACCCTGAAGAAGGGCCTCGGCCACTACGCGGCGACCGCCCGGCTCGGCGGGAAGGGCAACTTCGCTGTAGCCGGACACCGCCGCACCTACGGCGACCCGTTCAAGGACTTCCCCCGGCTGCGGCCCGGCGACGCGGTGGTCCTGACCGACGGGACGACCTGGTTCACGTACCGCGTCGACCGGGGCCCGTACCGCACACTTCCCACAGACGTGGCCGTCGTCGACCCCGTCCCGCGCAAGTCCGGCTGCACCCGCCCCGGCCGCTACCTCACCCTCACCACCTGCGACCCCGAGTGGGGCCACAGTCACCGCCTGATCGTCTGGGCCCACCTCGACCGAACCGAGCCTGTGGACAACGGCGAACCGGAAGCCCTCCGCCGTTAATCTGGTGCGGGCGGCGTGAGTCTGGTGCCGTGGTACGGACGGAAGGGACGGCATGTACGGCTGGATCTGGCGGCATCTGCCGGGCAACGCGTTGATCAGGGCGCTGATCTCGCTCGTGCTGGTCCTCGCGGTCCTCTACGTCCTGTTCCAGTACGTCTTCCCGTGGGCGGAACCGCTGCTTCCCTTCAACGATGTGACGGTGGACAACCAGTGAGCGCGCGCATTCTCGTCGTCGACAACTACGACAGCTTCGTCTTCAACCTCGTGCAGTACCTCTACCAGCTCGGCGCCGAGTGCGAAGTGCTGCGCAACGACGAGGTGTCCACCGCGCACGCCCAGGACGGCTTCGACGGTGTGCTCCTCTCGCCCGGCCCCGGCGCCCCCGAGCAGGCCGGCGTCTGCATCGAGATGGTCCGCCACTGCGCGGCCACCGGCGTCCCCGTCTTCGGCGTCTGCCTGGGCATGCAGTCGATGCAGGTGGCCTACGGCGGTGTCGTGGACCGCGCGCCCGAGCTGCTGCACGGCAAGACCTCGCCGGTCGAGCACGAGGGCAAGGGCGTCTTCGCCGGACTGCCCTCGCCGTTCACGGCGACGCGTTACCACTCGCTCGCCGCCGAACCCGCCACGGTCCCGGCCGAGCTGGAGGTCACCGCCCGCACCCACGACGGCATCATCATGGGCCTGCGCCACCGGGAGCTCCCGGTCGAGGGCGTGCAGTTCCATCCCGAGTCGGTGCTCACCGAGCACGGCCACCGGATGCTGGCCAACTGGCTGGTGGAATGCGGCGACCAGGGTGCGGTGGCGCGGTCCGCGGGGCTCGCCCCGGTGGTGGGCAGGGCCACGGCGTGACCCCGGACTGGTACGGCTCGGAGGGGTACGCGACGGCGAAGGAGCCGTATACGCCGTACCCGTCCGACGAGCCGTACCGGACGTCCTGCGAACCGCCGGCCGACGACGAGACGGTCGCCCTGCGGATGCCGGCCGCTCCCGGCGAGTCCATAGCGGGTTCTCTGCGGGCCTCGGAGAGGACCGGAGGCCCCGAACCGCCGACCGGGGGCCGAGCGGCCCGCAGAAAGGCCGCCAAGCGCCGTCACGGGCGCCACGGAGGCAACGCCCGCCCCTCCGGCACCAAGGAGGCGGCTGACGGCCGGCCGCTGTCCCGGGTGGAGGCCCGTCGGCTCGCGCGCTCCCGCAAGCCCAGCCCGGCCGTGGTCGTCAGCCGGATGGTCGGTGAGCTGTTCATCACCACCGGAGTGCTGATGCTGCTCTTCGTCACCTACCAGCTGTGGTGGACGAATGTCCGCGCGCACGCCCAGGCCGGTGACGAGGCCAGCGACCTCCAGAAGGACTGGGAGACCGGCAAGCGCAACCCCGGCACCTTCGAGCCCGGCCAGGGCTTCGCGATCCTGCGCATCCCCAGGCTGGACGTGGTGGTGCCGATCGCCGAGGGCGTCAGCAACAAGAAGGTCCTCGACAAGGGCATGGTCGGCCACTACGGCGAGGGCGATCTGAAGACGGCGATGCCGGACGCGAAGACCGGCAACTTCGGCCTGGCCGGCCACCGCAACACCCATGGGGAACCGTTCCGGTACATCAACCGGCTCCAGCCCGGCGACCCGATCGTCGTCGAGACCCAGGACACCTACTACGTCTACAAGATGGCCTCGATCCTTCCGGTCACCCCGCCCAGCGACGTCAGCGTCCTCGCCCCGGTCCCGCCGAACTCCGGTTTCACCGCTCCGGGCCGCTACATCACCCTCACGACATGCACGCCGGAGTTCACCAGCAAGTACCGGCTGATCGTCTGGGGCAAGATGGTCGAGGAACGGCCACGCAGCAAGGGCAAACCCGATGCGCTCGTCGGATAGGGCGTCGGCCGGGCGTCAGTCGAGGGCGGGAGAACAGTGGCAGCGACCACCGAAGGCACCGAAGAGCACACCGGGGCTGACCATCCGGACCACGTGCCGGCCCCTCGCCGCAGGCCCGGTCCGATCGCCACGGCGGTCAGCGTCTTCGGTGAACTGCTCATCACCGCGGGCCTGATCCTCGGCATGTTCGTCGTCTACTCGCTGTGGTGGACCAACGTCCTGGCCGACCGCGAGGCGGGCCGCGAGAGCGACAGGATCCGCGACCACTGGGCCCAGGACACCGGCCCCGGCGCCCTGGACACCAAGGACGGCATCGGCTTCCTGCACGTCCCCGCGATGGGCAGGGGCGAGATCCTGGTCAAGAAGGGCACCTCCGCGGAGCTCCTCAACGACGGCGTGGCCGGCTACTACACCGACCCCGTCAAGGCGACCCTCCCCGCCTCCGGCAGGAACGGCAACTTCGCCCTCGCCGCCCACCGCGACGGCCACGGCGCCAAGTTCCACAAGATCGACCGGCTGCACGAGGGCGACCCGATCGTCTTCGAGACCAAGGACAGGTGGTACGTCTACCAGGTCTACGCCACCCTCCCCGAGACCTCGAAGTACAACGTCGCGGTCCTCGGCGCCGTCCCCCAGGAGTCCGGCAGGAAGAAGGCCGGCAAGTACATCACCCTGACCACCTGCACCCCCGTCTACACCAGCCGCTACCGCTACGTCGTGTGGGGCGAACTGGTGCGTGTGCAGAAGGTCGACAGCGAGCGCACCCCGCCGAAGGAACTGCTCGGCTGACCGGACGACACGGAGCCCCGGCCCCCCGTGAGGGGCCGGGGCTCCGGCATGCGCGGACCGGGTTGGTCAGCTGACGCCTCCGATGACGCCTCCGTCGTTGCCGTTGCCGCCGCCGTTGTTCTGGCCGAAGCTGACGGTCGTCAGGGTGATCTGCGTCCCCGCCGGGTCGTCGGTCTTCTTGTCGGGCTTCGGGTCCTGGTCGATGACGAACGCGTTGTCGTTGCCGTCGCCGTTGATCACGATGTTGGTGAAGCCCACCTGGGCCAAGGCCTGCTTGGCCTCGCCCAGTGTCCGCCTGCGGACCTCCGGGACCTGGATCTCCTGCTTCTTCTTCTCACCGATGTTGATCGTGACCACCGAACCCGGGTCGGCCTGCTGGCCGATCGCCGGCACGGTGTCGATCACCACGTTGACCTTGGTGTCGTCGTCCGTCGGGACGTTGACGCAGTTGCCCTGGAGGTCGTTGGCCTCCAGCTGGGCCTTGGCGGCGTCGCAGGACTGGCCGGCGATGTTCGGGACGGTCGCCTGCTCCTTCTCCTTGGCGACGGTGAGCTCGATGGTCGAGCCCTTCTCCACCTCGTCGCCGAGCTCCGGGCTCTGCTCCAGGACCGTGTCCGGTTCCTCGGTGGTCGACTCCTCGTACGTCACCTTGACGGTGAAGTTGTACTTGTCGTCCTCCAGGATCGACTTCGCCTCGTCCAGGCTCTTGCCGGTCACCGTCGGCACGGCCACCTTGGGCGCGCCCGTCGACACCACGAGGTTGACCGTCGTGCCCTTGTCGACCTCGGTGTTCGGCTTGATGTCCTGCTCGCAGATCTTGTCCTTGGCCGTGTTCTCGCACGGTTTGGGATTGAAGGCGAGTTCGAGACTGACGTTCTCGGCCTGTTGTCTGGCCTGGTCCTGAGTCAGGTCGACGAAGTTCGGCACCGTCGCGGTGTCGTTGCTGGCGCCCTCCCCGTCGAAGATCCACTTGCCGATCAGGATCGCGCCGACCAGGACCAGGACGGCCGCCACGACCAGCAGGATCGTGGAGTTGTTCGACTTCTTCTGGCGCCGCCGGTCGGGGCGGTCGTCGTAGCCGAAGCCGCCGTCGTCCGGGTTCATCGGGGGCAGCATCGAGGTGGCGCCCGCGTCGGCCTGGCGCAGGGCCGTGGTCGGCTGGTCGTCCGGGTAGCCGCCGTAGCCGACCGAGCCCATCGCGGCCGTCGCGGCGACCGGCTGGCCGTCGAGGCAGGCCTCGATGTCGGCGCGCATCTCGTCGGCCGACTGGTAGCGGTAGCCCGGGTCCTTGACCAGCGCCTTGAGGACGATCGCGTCCATCTCCGGCGTGATCTCGGGGTCGAAGACCGACGGAGGCTGCGCCTCCTCCCGCACGTGCTGGTAGGCCACCGCGACCGGGGAGTCGCCCACGAAGGGCGGGCGGACCGTCAGCAGCTCGTACAGCAGACAGCCGGTGGAGTACAGGTCGGAGCGGGCGTCGACCTGCTCGCCCTTTGCCTGTTCCGGCGAGAGGTACTGGGCGGTGCCGATCACGGCGGAGGTCTGGGTCATCGTCATGCCGGAGTCGCCCATGGCGCGGGCGATGCCGAAGTCCATCACCTTGACCTGGCCGTTGCGCGTCAGCATGACGTTCGCCGGCTTGATGTCACGGTGGACGATGTTGTTGCGGTGCGAGTACTCCAGCGCCTGGAGGATGCCGATCGTCATCTCCATGGAGCGCTCGGGCAGCAGCTTGCGGCCGCTGTGCAGCAGCTCACGGAGCGTGGAGCCGTCGACGTACTCCATGACGATGTACGGGATCGAGACCCCGTCGATGTAGTCCTCGCCCGTGTCGTAGACCGCGACGATCGCGGGATGGTTGAGCGAGGCGGCCGACTGGGCCTCCCGGCGGAACCGTGCCTGGAAAGACGGATCGCGCGCGAGGTCCGCGCGCAGCGTCTTCACCGCCACGGTGCGGCCGAGGCGCGTGTCATGCGCGAGGTAGACCTCGGCCATGCCACCACGGCCGAGCACCTGGCCCAGCTCGTACCGGCCGCCGAGGCGACGCGGCTCTTCCATAGCTACCTACCAGCCCTCTCCGTCGGGTCCCGGTCCGCACGCGTGTGCGGCCGGAGGCTGCCGTCCGGGCCTACCGTACCCGGCTCTCTTTGTGCGACCTGGCCAAGCCCGTCAACCCGATACAGGACCGGTATCGCAGCGTGCAACGATGTGAAGGGGATGTGCTCGGCGTCACTTCTTGCTGTCGATGACCGCCTTCATCACATCCCGGGCGATCGGACCGGCCAGACCGCCACCCGTGATGTCGTCACGGTTGGCGGCGCCGTCCTCCACGACCACGGCCACGGCCACCGGCGCGCTGTCCCCGACCTTGGCGTAGGACACGAACCAGGCGTACGGCTTCTCGCTGTTGTTCAGACCGTGCTGGGCGGTACCGGTCTTGCCGCCGACCCTGGCGCCCTCGATCTTGGCCTTGCCACCGGTGCCCTGCGGGTCGTAGACGACCGTCTCCATCATCTCCTGGAGCTTCTGGGCGGTCTCGGGGGAGACGGCCTGGGACAGCTCCTGGGGGTCGGTCGTCTCGATGGTGTCCAGGCTCGCGGTCTTGAGCTGGTCGACCATGTACGGCTTCATCAGCTTGCCGTTGTTGGCGATGGCCGAGACGACCATGGCCATCTGCAGCGGGGTGGCCCGGTTGGAGGCCTGGCCGATGCCGTCCATGGCGTTCTGCGGCGCGTTGTCCTCGGGGTAGATGCTCTCCGCGGCGCGGACCGGGGTGTCCAGCTCCTGGTTGTTGTAGCCGAACTTCTCCGCCTGCTCGATCATCTTCTCGTTGCCGACCGAGTCCGCGAGCTTCGCGAAGACGGTGTTGCAGGACACCATGAGCGCGTACCGCAGGGTGGCGTTCTTGCACTCACCGTGCTGGTTGGTCAGGTCGGTCCTGGTGTCCGGCAGCTGGTACGGGTCCGGCGTCTTGGTCTTGTCGTCGATGCCCGAGACGACGCCGTTCTCCAGGGCCGCGGCCGCGGTGACGACCTTGAAGGTCGAGCCGGGCGGGTAGACCTCGCGCAGCGCCCGGTTCAGCATCGGGTCGTCGGCGTTGTTCTTCTTCTGGGCGGCGTTCCAGGCCTTCTCGTCGTCGCCGGAGGTCCCGGCGAACTTCGAGGGGTCGTACGACGGAGTGGAGACCAGCGCGAGGATCTTGCCGGTGGACGGCTCGATCGCGGCGACGGCGCCCTTCTTGCCGCCCAGGCCCTCGTACGCCGCCTTCTGCGCGGCCGCGTTGAGGGTGGTGACGACGCTGCCGCCCTCGCGCTCCTTGCCCGTCAGCATGTCGAGGGTGTTGCGGAAGAACAGCCGGTCGTCGTTGCCGGTGAGGATGCCGTCCTCCAGCTTCTCCAGCTGGTTGGCGCCGAAGGCCTGCGAGGAGTAGCCCGTGACCGGCGCCCACATGGGGCCGTTCACCCAGGTCCGCTTGTACTTGAAGTCGCCGGACTCGTTCTCGACGGAGCCGGTGATGGGCTTGCCGCCGACGATGATGTTGCCGCGCGGGATGGAGTAGCGCGCGATGTTGACGCGGCGGTTGTTGTCGTCGGTGGCCAGCTCGTTCGCCTTGACGTACTGGAGCCAGTTGTCGCGGAGCAGCAGCGTCAGGATGAGCAGTCCGCAGAAGATGGCGATCCGGCGCAGGGGCTTGTTCACGGGCGGACCACCTGGGTCATCTCGGCGTCGGGGTTGGGGGCGGGAGACGGCGCCGGGCGGCGCGCGGTGTCGCTGATCCTGAGCAGGATGCCGATCAGCGCCCAGTTGGCGATGACGGAGGAACCGCCGTACGCCAGGAAGGGCATCGTCATACCGGTCAGCGGGATCAGCCCCATGACGCCGCCCGCGACGACGAAGACCTGGAGGGCGAAGGCGCCGGACAGGCCGATGGCGAGCAGCTTGCCGAAGGGGTCGCGGGCGGCGAGGGCGGTGCGCACGCCGCGCTCCACGATCAGGCCGTAGACGAGCAGGATCGCCATCAGGCCGGCCAGGCCCAGCTCCTCGCCGAAGGTGGCGAGGATGTAGTCGGAGTTGGCGGCGAAGCGGATCAGCTCGGAGTGGCCCTGGCCCCAGCCGGTGCCGAGGGTGCCGCCGGAGCCGAACGCCCAGAGGGCCTGCATGGCCTGCTCGGAGTGGCCGGTCACACCCTGGCGGGAGAGCGTGTACTCGCGCATCGGGTCGAGCCAGGCGTCCACACGCTGCTGGATGTGCGGCTCGAAGGAGGCCACACCCACCGCGCCGACCGCGGACATCAGCAGACCGAAGACGATCCAGCTGGTCCGCTCGGTGGCGACGTACAGCATGATGACGAACATTCCGAAGAACAGCAGCGACGTACCGAGGTCGGTCTCGAAGACCAGGATGAGGATCGAGATCATCCAGACGACGATGATCGGGCCGAGGTCGCGGCCGCGCGGCAGGTACAGCCCGATGAAGCGGCGGCTGGCCAGCGCGAGCGCGTCGCGCTTCACCATCAGATAGCCGGCGAAGAAGATCGCGAGGACGATCTTCGCGAACTCACCGGGCTGGATGGAGAAGCCGGCGACCGAGATCCAGATCTTGGCGCCGTAGATGTTCTGGCCGAGGCCCGGCACCAGCGGCAGCAGCAGCAGGAACAGCGCGCCGACCATGGAGATGTACGTGTAGCGCTGCAGGACGCGGTGGTCCTTCAGGAAGATCAGCACGACGATGAACAGCGCGATGCCCATGGCCGTGTACAGCAGCTGGCGGGGCGCGGCCGTACCGGCCTGTCCGATCGACTGCAGCAGCTTCGACTGGTCCAGGCGCCAGATCGCGACGAGCCCGAGTCCGTTGAGCAGCGTGGCCAGCGGCAGCAGCAGGGGGTCCGCGTACGGGGCGAACTTGCGTACGACCAGATGGCCGACACCGGCCAGCAGGCCGAGGCCGAGGCCGTAGGCCAGCAGACCGGAGGGCACCTCGTCGTTGATGGCCAGGCCCACGTTGGCGTAGGCGAAGACCGGGATGACGACGGCGAACACGAGGAGCGCGAGCTCGGTGTTGCGCCGGCTGGGCGCGCCGATGGCGCCGATCGTGGACGTGTGGTGCGTCGACGTGTTGGTAGTACTGCTCATCGTGTGACGGGGCCTCTCACGGCTCGCCTACTGCTTACCGCAGAGCGAGACGACCTTCTGCTCTTCCTCCGACAGGCTCGGGCCGGGGCTGGGAGTGGTCGCGGTGGGGGACGTGGACGGGTTGGGGGTCGTTGCCGACGGGGTCGGTGTTGACGTGGCCGACGGGGTCGGTGACGCCTTGGACGCGAACGAGGTGCGGGTGGTTCCCGTGGTGCCGCCGGCCTCGCCCTCGCCCGTCTTCGCGTTGTTCTCGCTCTCGGCGGCGCGCCGCTCGGCGCTCTTGCGGCAGGCGGAGGCCTGCACGGCCAGCTCGTCGATTTTCGTCTGGGCGTTCTTCAGGCCGCCCTCGGCGATCGTCGCATTGACCGCCTTCTGCTGGTACGGCGGCAGGTACTTGAGTTCGATCTCGGGGTGGTCCTTCTCCACCTTCGACAGCGACACCCAGGCCAGGTCCTGGCTGATGCCGCGGTAGAGGGCGACGTGCTCGCCGTTGGTGCCGACGTAGTACTGAGTCTGCGTCCAGCGGTAGCCGCCGTACAGACCCGCGCCGACGACGGCCAGCGCGAGCCCGATGTAGACCGAGCGCTTCAGCCATCCGCGGCGGGGGCGCTCCTTGACGAAGTCGTCGTCGCCGAAGCCGTCGAAGCCGTCGGTGGGGATGAACCCGGTGACGTCGCCGGAGCCGGGCGGGCCGAACTCGCCGCCGCCGGGCTGCTGCCTGCGGCCGAGGCCGGAGGCGCGGCCGGCGGGGGTCTGCATGATGCCGTTGTCGTGCAGCTGGTGCTGGTTCTCGGCGACCGCGCCGACCACCACGGGGGCGTCGGAGAGCTGACCGGCGAGGGTGTCACCGGTGTCCAGGTCGAGGACGTCGGCGATGATCACGGTGATGTTGTCGGGGCCGCCGCCGCGCAGCGCGAGCTGGATCAGCTCGTGCACGGTCTCCTGCGGGCCCTGGTAGCTGGCGAGGGTGTCCTCCAGGGTCTGGTGGGACACCACGCCGGACAGGCCGTCGGAACAGATCAGATAGCGGTCGCCGGCCCTGACCTCGCGGATCGACAGATCGGGCTCGACATGGTCGCCGCTGCCCAGCGCGCGCATCAGCAGGGAGCGCTGCGGGTGGGTGGTGGCCTCTTCCTCGGTGATCCGGCCCTCGTCGACCAGGCGCTGCACCCAGGTGTGGTCCTGTGTGATCTGCGTCAGTACGCCGTCGCGCAGCAGATAGGCGCGGGAGTCGCCGACGTGGACGAGGCCGAGTCGCTGGCCCGTCCACAGCAGGGCGGTGAGCGTGGTGCCCATGCCCTCCAGCTGGGGGTCCTCCTCGACCATGGAGCGCAGCTGGTCGTTGGCGCGCTGCACGGCGGCGCCGAGGGAGGTGAGCACGTCGGAGCCGGGGATGTCGTCGTCGAGGGCGACGATGGTGGAGATGGCCTCGGAGGAGGCGACCTCACCGGCGGCGGCGCCGCCCATGCCGTCGGCGATGGCGAGCAGGCGGGGACCGGCGTAACCGGAGTCCTCGTTGCCCTCGCGGATCATGCCCTTGTGCGATCCGGCGGCGAAGCGCAGTGACAGACTCATGCCCACCTCGCCCGTCGGCTCCGCATGCAGCCGGTCGTGTCGAGCCACACTGCCCACCCTCCGGTCGGGAGCGCGCCGGGGCCCGGGGTGCCGGCCGCCGCTGCGTGCTCGCTCCGCTCGCGCTCATTCATGATGTAGCACTACTTCCGCAGCTCGATGACGGTCTTGCCGATGCGGATCGGCGCGCCCAGCGGAATCGGTGTGGGGGTCGTCAGCCGGCCGCGGTCGAGGTAGGTGCCGTTCGTGGAGCCCAGGTCCTCGACGATCCACTGGCCGTCACGGTCCGGGTAGATCCTGGCATGCCGGCTGGAGGCGTAGTCGTCGTCCAGCACGATCGTGCTGTCGTGCGCACGGCCCAGCGAGATGGTCTGCCCCTGGAGTGCGACGGTGGTGCCGGTGAGTGTGCCTTCCGTCACCACCAGCTTGGTGGGAGCGTTACGGCGGCCCCGGCCGCCCGCGGCGGCGGGCTGCTGGCGCTGCTGGGGCGGCGCCTGGCGTGCGGCCTGCTGCTGCCGCCCGGCGTCGCGGCGCGATCCGCGCTGGGTGACACGCGTACCGAACAGGTCGCTACGGATGACCTGCACGGCCACGATCACGAACAGCCACAGTACGGCCAGGAAACCCAGCCGCATGACCGTGAGGGTCAGCTCTGACATTGCCCCCGGATCACCCTTCGGCTTGCCTATAGATAACGGTGGTGCTGCCCACGACGATCCGCGAGCCGTCGCGGAGCGTAGCGCGGGTGGTGTGCTGCCCGTCCACCACGATGCCGTTGGTGGAGCCGAGATCCTGGATCGTCGAGGGCGTTCCGGTCCGGATCTCGCAGTGCCTGCGGCTCACGCCGGGGTCGTCGATCCGTACGTCGGCCTCGGTGCTGCGGCCCATCACGAGAGTCGCACGGGAGATCTGATGGCGGGTGCCGTTGATCTCGATCCAGTAGCGGGTGCGTGCGCCGGCCGCGGGGCCGCCGGGTGCGCCGCCGTGCCGCAGTCCGGCGGGCGGCTGCGGGGCGGGAGCGGGTTGCGGGTAGCCGTAGCCGCCGGGCCGCGCACCTGGTGGCGGCGCGGCCGGCATCGGCGGGGCGCCCGCGGGGGCGGCTCCCGGCTGCGGGTAGCCGTAGCCGCCGGGCCGCTGGTTCGCGGCGGGGCCGCCGGGGGCCTGGGGCTGGCTGGTGGAGGAGGCGAGGGTGCGGCTGCGCACGCGGTACAGGCCGGTGTCGAGGTCCTCGGCCTTCTCCAGGTTGACCTTGATCGGGCCCATGAAGGTGTAGCGCTGCTGCTTGGCGTAGTCGCGGACCATGCCGGCCAGCTCGTCGCCGAGCTGCCCGGAGTAGGGGCTGAGCCGCTCGAAGTCCGGTGTGCTCAACTCCACGATGAAGTCGTTCGGCACGACGGTCCGGTCGCGGTTCCAGATGGTCGCGTTGTTGTCGCACTCACGCTGGAGCGCGCCGGCGATCTCCACAGGCTGGACCTCGGACTTGAACACCTTGGCGAAGGTGCCGTTGACCAGACCTTCGAGACGCTGCTCGAAACGCTTCAGGACTCCCATGAGGCACCTCCTCCGTCGCTGTCGTCCTGCGTACTGCTGCTTCTTGCCTGGCTGCTTCCAACCGGTACTGCTTACTGATCGTATCCACGCACCGGTGGATCGGCTGGTTCCCCCTGGTGAACCGGCCGACGGGTGTCGACAGGTGCCGTCCGGCGCCGGCCCGGAGCCGACCCGGGTGGTGCCCGGGGCCGCGCCGGGTGCCGACTGGTTGCCGACGCATCCGACAGTTCCCCCCGCGGGGCCCGTTCGAACTCCGCCGGGCTCCGCTTCTGCCATGGATCGTAGAGGCGGCCCCGGACCAGTGTCCCGCACGCGGCTGTGCTCGCGGTCCGGCTCCGGTGCGGACGGGGGGTACCGGTACAGGGTTGATACGTGCCACCGCCTGCCCCGGAAGGCCCAGGGCCCCCCGGATTAAGGGATGTGAATCCACCCGGTCCAGCGTGCTAATGTTCTGCATGTCGGAAGGCGCCGCGCCGAGAAGCAACGCAGCCGGAGGACACACCTAATGCGCGGGTGGCGGAATAGGCAGACGCGCTGGATTCAGGTTCCAGTGCCCGCAAGGGCGTGGGGGTTCAACTCCCCCCTCGCGCACCAGACGAGACGGTCGTCATCGTGAAAACGATGGCGGCCGTTTCGCGTTGTGGTCTCTTCTGCGAGACGGGCTGGACGGGGCTGGGTCGACCGCTCCCCGTGGCCGTCGGGTGGCCGGGCCGGGTGCCTGGCGGCGGGCTCCGGGGTGGTGGGGTCGTGGCGGCGGTGGTCGCGAAAGCGGCGTTCGTGGCGGCGGCTTCGCGAGGGGCGCGCGGGCGGCTTCGTGAAGGTTGCGCGGTGAGGGCGGATTCGCGAGGGTCGTGTTCATGTGATGAAGGCCACGGGTGGCCGGGAGTTGTCCACAGGGCGGCGGGCCGCTGTGCGGATGGGTGCAGTTGTCCACAGGGTCTGACGTGTTTCGGCCACCGGCTGTACGGTTCGGGCCTGATTGATGTTCATGTCGATGCGGGCGCGGCACGTACGCACCCGCGAGTGCGGGGGAGGCGGTCCGAGTGGCCGAGGCCGGTGCGGAGCGGCGGCTGCCGCGGGTGCGGGGGTTCGCCGAGTGGCCTGGCGCGGGATCGCCCCGTGAGGAGGGCAAGGAGCTGCGCCACCGGGTGCCGCGCGACACACACGCCCTCCTCGACGTCGACGACTCCCGGCCCGACGCCCTCGGTGCCGTGGAGGAGTCCAGCCGCGGCCGTATCCCCGAGCTGACGCCGATAAGGGTGGGCAGGATGGCCGCCGCCCCCTTCGCCTTCCTGCGCGGTTCGGCGGGCCTGATGGCCCATGACCTGGCCCGCACTCCCATGACCGGGATCCGCGCGCAGATCTGTGGCGATGCCCACGCGGCCAACTTCGGTCTGTACGCCGACGCCCGCGGCGGCCTGGTCATCGACCTGAACGACTTCGACGAGACCGTCGTCGGCCCCTGGGAGTGGGACCTCAAGCGGCTCGCCGCCTCGCTCGTGCTCGCGGGCCGGGAGGCCGGCGCCGACGAGGACACCTGCCGGTCGGCCGCCCATGACGTCGCCGGCGCCTACCGGCGCACCATGCGGCTGCTCGCCAAGCTGCCCGTGCTGGACGCGTGGAACGCCATCGCGGACGAGGAGCTCGTCTCCCACACCGACGCCCATGACCTGCTCGGCACGCTGGAGCGGGTGATGGAGAAGGCGCGCGCCAACACCAGCGGGCGCTTCGCGGCGAAGTCGACCGAACCCGCGCCGGACGGCGGGCGCCGCTTCCTGGACGCCCCGCCCGTGCTGCGGCGGATCCCGGACGCGGAGGCCGCCGCGGTGGCCGCGTCGCTCCAGGACTATCTCGGCACGCTCTCCGAGGACCGCCTGCCGCTGCTCGCCCGTTACGCGGTGCAGGACGTGGCCTTCCGCATCGTCGGCACCGGCAGCGTGGGCACGCGCTCCTACGTCGTGCTGCTCCTCGACCACCGTGGGGAGTCCCTGGTCCTTCAGGTGAAGGAGGCCCGCCCGTCCGCGCTGCTGCCGCATCTGGCCGCCGCCGGTGTGGAGGTGCCGGCCGCCGGGCACGAGGGCCGGCGGGTGGTGCTGGGGCAGAAGCGCATGCAGGTGGTCAGCGACATCCTGCTGGGCTGGACCACCGTCGACGGGCGGGACTTCCAGGTGCGCCAGTTCCGCAACCGCAAGGGCAGCGTCGACCCGGCAGCGCTCGCCGCCGACCAGGTCGACGACTACGCCCGGATGACCGGCGCCCTGCTCGCCCGCGCCCACTCGCACAGCGCCGACCCGCGCCTGATCGCCGGGTACTGCGGAAAGAACGAGGAGCTGGACGAGGCGATCGCCACGTTCGCCGTCGCCTACGCGGACCGGACCGAGGCGGATCACGCGGAGCTGGTGGCCGGGGTCCGCGCGGGGCGGATCGCCGCGGAGATGGGGGTGTGAGGTCGTGGCGGGTCCTGGGGTTCTCGCGTTTCGGGAGGTCGTGCAGGCGTGTCCTACGCTGGTCGGGTGACGAGCTCGGAAGCTGAGCAGGGTGAGGGCAACGTGGCCGGGGTGACCGGGGCGGTGCCCGAGGGTGCTGTGCCGGGGTCCGAGGGTGGTGTGCCGGGGTCCGGCGACGGGCCCTCGGCGGCGGGTGGTCCGGGGGCCGGGGAGGGCTCGCAGGGCGGCTCTCCGGCCGGCCAGGCCGGCCAGGCCTCGGAAGGGGCGCAGGGTGCCCCGGGCGGGCAGGTGGCGCAGGGCTCCCGGGCCGCGCAGGATTCGGCGGGCTCCGAGTCGCCCGAGGAGCGGCTGGACCGGGCGGTGCGGGCGGCCGAGCAGGCGCTGATCGAGTTCGAGATCGCGGTGGAGACCTTCCGCATCGAGGTCGAGAACTTCTCCCGGCTCCACCACCAGCGGCTCGGCCCGATGTACGCCCGGCTGGAGGAGCTGGACGCGCTGATAGCCGAGGCGCGCGCGGCCCGCACCCAGGACCCCGAGGATGTGCGGGTGGCCCAGGAGCTGCGCGCCCGCGTGCTGCCCATGCCCAGCGTCGAGGAGCTGTTCCACGGCTGGATGGACGGGGACGGGCTGTTCCCGGAGGCCACGGCGATGCTGACCGGTCAGGCCGTGCAGCCGCCCGCGCGGGTGCGCCCCAGTGAGGAGGCCCGCAAGCTCTACCGCGAGCTGGCCCGCAAGGCGCATCCGGACCTGGCGCAGGAGGAGGGCGAGCGCAAGCGGCGTGAGGAGTTCCTCATCCGCGTGAACACCGCCTACGCCCGCGGCGACGTGGCACAGCTGCGGGAACTGGCCGAGGAGTGGGCGAAGGGTCCCGCCCCCGCGGACCGTGGTCCGACCCGCAGCGAGGAGCTGTACGCCCGCCTCGACTGGCTGGCCCGGCGCAAGGAGATGCTCTCCGTGATCGCCAAGGAGCTGGAGGAGGGCGCGATCGGCGCGATGCTCCGGCTCGCCCCGGACGACCCGGACCGGCTGCTGGACGAGATCGCCGAGCAGTTGCTGACGGAGGTCGCCAAGCGGGAGTCGGAGCTGGCCGGGCTTCAGGGGTAGGCGTCTTCCCAAGCAGCGCTTCGGGAGCGGCCCGCAGGGGCCGCGCCGGTCGGCAAGCGGCTGGCCCGGGCCCGCCGCGCCCTACCCGAGGTCGGGTAGCGTCGGGGGCATGAATTTCGGAGGAGTGCCCACGGTCGAGGTCACGGACCTCAAGGACGACGACTTCCTGCTTGACGTCCGTGAGGACGACGAATGGCGGGCCGGTCATGCCGAGGGGGCGCTGCACATCCCCATCAGCGAGTTCGTGGCCCGGTACGGCGAGCTGACCGAGGCCGCGCCGCAGGACGGCCGTGTCCATGTGATCTGCCGCTCCGGCGGTCGCTCGGCGCAGGTCGCCATGTATCTGGTCCAGCAGGGCATCGACGCGGTGAACGTCGACGGCGGCATGCAGGTGTGGGCGGCCGTGGGCCGACCCGTCGTGACGGACGAGGGGCAGTCCGGGTTCGTCCTGTGATCTCGGGCGAGGGGCGGCCCGGGTGGGTTTGCTGATCCCTTCGGCCTGCTCGCGGGTCAGCCGCTGAGCGGGTGTGCCGCGAGCAGGTCGGGTTCGGCGTAGGCCTGGAGGGCGGCGGCGGCCGCGCAGCTCTCCAGCAGGGGAACGCGGGCCAGCACCTTCGCGAACTCGCGCAGCAACCCGCACAGGGCGACCGCGTCCAGACCCGCACCGCCGTGCGCCTCGTCCAGCAGCAGGCTCAGCAGGTCGGCCTCGGCCAGCCGGGCCCACAGCTCCCGGTCGAAGCCCTCGGCGACGGCGCCCCTGGTGAGCGCGGGGCTGGGGACGGAGTCGGGCGTCACGTCGGCGAACACCCCGCGGGCCGCCTCGGCGGCCGCCTCCTGCTCCTCGGTGAAGGTGAAGTCCATGGTCCTGGCCTCCCGACGACTCCGCCGGCCCGGCACGGCTGCCGGACCTGACGGGGCGTCAAGATAGAACAGGTTCCAGGAGAAGGGAATGCCGCGTCCTCAGCGGTCGAAGTCCAGCTCCACCTTCTCCGTCGCCGGGTGCGACTGGCAGGCGAGGACGTAGCCGGCCTCAGTCTCCTCCGGCTCCAGCGCGAAGTTGCGGTCCATGCGGACCTCGCCGGAGACGAGGAAGGCCCGGCAGGTCCCGCAGACCCCGCCCTTGCAGGCGTAGGGCGCGTCGGAGCGGTTGCGCAGCACCGTGTCGAGCAGCGACTCGCCGTCCCGCACCGGCCAGGTGCCGCCGCGGCCGTCGAGCCGCGCGGTCACCGTGCTGTGCGCGGGCGCGGCGATCCGGGGCTTCGGGGCGTCGCCGTTGTCCACGTGGAAGATCTCCTCGTGGATCCGGGTGCGGCGCACGCCGAGGCCGCGCAGCGCCTGCTCGGCGCCCTGCACCAGGCCGTACGGCCCGCACAGGAACCAGCCCGCGACCTCCTCCACCGGCAGCAGCGCGGGCAGCAGCCCGGTCAGCCGCTCCTGGTCGAGCCGGCCCGTGGGCAGTCCGGCCTGCTGCTCCTCCCGGGAGAGGACCGTGACCAGCTGGAACCGCTCGGGGTAGCGGTCCTTCAGGTCGGCGACCTCCTCCAGGAACATCGTCGAGGCGGCCGTGCGGTCGCCGCGTATCAGGCAGAACCGGGCTCGGGGCTCGCGCGCCAGCAGCGTGGAGACGATCGACAGCACGGGGGTGATCCCGCTGCCGCCGACGACGGCCGCGTACAGTCCGGGCGCCGGGTCGAGGGTGAAGCGGCCAGCCGGGGTCATCACCTCCAGCTCGTCGCCGATGTTCACCTCCTTGAGGGCGTACGCCGAGAACGCGCCGCCGTCCACCAGGCGCACGCCGACCCGCAGGGTGCGGGGGCCGTCGTCGCCGGGGGCGGGTGCGGGGGCGCAGATCGAGTACGTCCGCCGGATCTCGGCCCCGTCGGTCAGCCGCCGCAGCGCCAGATGCTGGCCGGGGGCGAACCGGTAGACCTCGCTCAGCTCCGGGGGCACGGCGAAGGTGAGGGCCACGGAGTCGTCGGTGAGCCGGTCGACCGCGGACACCGGGAGTGTGTGGAAGCGGGCCATCACAACTCCTTGAAGTGGTCGAAGGGTTCACGGCAGTCGAGGCAGCGGCGCAGCGCCTTGCAGGCCGTGGCGGAGAATCGGCTGAGCAGTTCGGTGTCGGCGGAGCCGCAGTGTGGGCAGGTCACGGGCTCCAGCTCGGCGTCCGGCCCGCTCGTCGTGGGGGCCGCGGTGCGGGTCGCGCCGAGCGTCAGGGTCACCGGTCCACAGTCGTGGCGCGCCCGCGGGGGCGCGATGCCGAACTCCCGCAGCTTGCGGCGCCCTTCGGCCGATATGTCGTCCGTGGACCAGGCCGGCGCGAGCACCGTGCGGACCGTGACCTCGCGCATCCCGTGCGCGTGCAGCACCCGCTCGATGTCCGCGGACATGGTCTCCAGTGCCGGGCATCCGGTGTACGTCGGGGTCAGCTCGACCTCGACCGCGTCCGCTCCGCGCAGGTGCACGGCGCGCAGTACGCCCAGCTCCTCCAGGGTGATCACCGGGAGCTCGGGGTCGGGCACCGAACCGGCGAGCGCGAGGAGTTCGGCCTCCAGCGGGGTGACGGTCACCATGACGCCCCCGGATGGCTGCGGTGCAGGTGCTGCATCTCGGCGAGCATCCGGCCGAACGACTCGGTGTGCAGGCCCTCGCGGCCCGCGCCGGCCGCCCACGCTCCGGTGCGCGGGCCCTCGGGGACGGTCAGGGTGGCCTCGCGCAGCACGTCCTCGACCGCGGCGAGCCAGGCCGCCTCCAGGGCCTCGCGGTCGACGTCCAGGCCCTCCACCGGGCGGAACATCTCGCCGGTGAACCGCCACAGCGCCTGGCAGGCCCGCTGCATGCGCTCATGGCTGAGGTCCGTGCCGTCGCCCAGGCGCAGGGTCCACTGCCGGGCGTGGTCGCGGTGGTAGGCGACCTCCTTGACGGCCTTCGCGGCGAGCGGGGCGAAGGGGCCGTCGCCCGCGGCCAGTTCCGCGTACAGCAGGTGCTGGTAGGTGGAGAAGTACAGCTGGCGGGCGATGATGTGGGCGAAGTCGTCGCCCGGCTGCTCCACCAGCTGGAGGTTGGTGAAGGCGCGCTCCTCGCGGAGGTAGGCCAGTTCGTCCTCGTCGCCCGCCATCGACAGCAGCACGCGCGCCTGGCCGAGCAGGTCGAGCGCGATGTTGGCGAGGGCGACCTCCTCCTCCAGGACGGGGGCGTGGCCGATGGACTCGCCCAGGCGGTGGGAGATCACCAGGGCGTCGTCACCGAGGGCGAGAGCGGCCGTGACGGGCACGGTCGTCGCGCCGACGGTGGCGGTCGGGGCCGTCTCGCTGGTGACAGCCGCCTCGGTGGTGGCAGTCGTCTCGGAAGCGGTCACAGGTGCTTCACCCCCTCCGGGATCTCGTAGAACGTCGGGTGCCGGTACGGCTTGTCGGCGGACGGCTCGAAGAACGGGTCCTTCTCGTCCGGCGAGGACGCGGTGATCGCGGACGAGGGCACGACCCAGATGGACACGCCCTCGCCGCGCCGGGTGTACAGATCGCGGGCGTTGCGCAGGGCGAACTCCGCGTCCGGCGCGTGCAGGCTGCCGGCGTGGGTGTGGGACAGGCCTCGGCGCGAGCGCACGAAGACCTCCCACAGGGGCCAGTCGGTGGTGCTCATGCGTGCGTCTCCTCGCGCTCACCGATGTGCTGGGTGCTGTGCTTGGCCGCGTAGGCCGCGGCCGCCTCCCGTACCCACGCGCCTTCGTCGTGGGCCTGCCTGCGCTGGGTCAGGCGCTGCTCGTTGCACGGGCCGTTGCCCTTGAGGACGTCCCAGAACTCCGTCCAGTCGATCGCGCCGAAGTCGTGGTGCCCCCGCTCCTCGTTCCACTTCAGGTCCGGGTCGGGCAGCGTCAGGCCCAGGGACTCCGCCTGGGGGACGCAGATGTCGACGAAACGCTGACGCAGCTCGTCGTTCGAATGGCGCTTGATCTTCCACTCCATCGACTGCGCGGAGTGCTGCGACTCGTCGTCGGGCGGGCCGAACATCATCAGCGAGGGCCACCACCAGCGGTCGACCGCGTCCTGTGCCATCGCGTGCTGCTCCGGGGTGCCGTTGCTCAGCGCCAGCAGCAGTTCGTAGCCCTGGCGCTGGTGGAACGACTCCTCCTTGCAGATCCGGACCATCGCGCGTGCGTAGGGCCCGTAGGAGCAGCGGCACAGCGGCACCTGGTTGGTGATCGCCGCGCCGTCCACCAGCCAGCCGATCGCGCCGACGTCGGCCCAGGTCAGGGTCGGGTAGTTGAAGATCGAGGAGTACTTCTGGCGGCCGCTGTGCAGCTTGTCGAGCAGCTCGTCGCGGCTGGTGCCGAGCGTCTCGGCCGCGCTGTACAGGTACAGACCGTGGCCCGCCTCGTCCTGCACCTTGGCCATCAGGATCGCCTTGCGGCGCAGCGAGGGCGCGCGGGTGATCCAGTTGGCCTCCGGCTGCATGCCGATGACTTCGGAGTGCGCGTGCTGCGCGATCTGGCGCACCAGGGTCGCGCGGTAGGCGTCCGGCATCCAGTCGCGCGGCTCGATGCGCTCCTCCGCGGCCACGGCCGCGTCGAAGACGCGCTGGTACGCCTCGGCGGCCTGGTCGCCGCCGGAGCCTTGGTGCTCCGGTGTGCGGGCCGTCTGGTGCGCGGCTGCTGTCGCCATGAGGTCCCCCTCGACCACGGGCTCTGCCCTGAGCTTCTCCCGACCGATCGTTCGGTCCGTGCGATTCCATGGTGGAACGGGCGCCGTAAGGTGTCAACCGTTGTGGATAACCGGCCCTTGGCCGCAGGTCCGTCGCGGGTCCCCGCCGGGGGCTGCGCGGGGCGGGTGGGCTGGGTACCGTTCCGCATGCGAGTGCCGGGGGGCGGCCTGCGCGGGTCTGTCGAGCCCGTCGGCCGCGGGACTCGCCGCATCGACCGGGCCGACGGGCTGGCCGTGTCGCAGGTCGTCGCAGGTCATCACACGCGGTCGCAGGTATCGGAACAGCGGGGAATCGGGGAATCGGGGCGTGATGGACGCGCACGGCGCAGGGGACGCGGACGACGGGCGCGCGCACGCCCGTGACGAACCGCCGGGGGATCGGCCCGCGCCGGAGGTCCGGCCCGCGACGGAATCCGGGGTCGAGCCCCAGTCCGGGTCGCGGCCCGGGTCTGTACCCGGGCCCCGTCCCGAGTCCGTACCCGGGCCCCGTCCCGAGTCCGTACCCGGGCCCCGTCCCGAGCCCGTGTCGCACCTTGAGCCCGAGCTACATCCCGGTCCCGAGCCCGTGTCCCACCCTGAGCCCGAGCTTCATCCCGGTCCCGAGCCCGGTTCCGGTCTCGGTTCCGGTCCCGGTCTCGGTTCCGTGCCCGAGCCCGCGGCGGTGTCGCCTGTCTGTCCCGCGTCTCGCGAAGGGGGCCGTACCGGGATCGCCGCGCTCTCCCCGCGCTACCAGGTCGGTGTCGCGCTGGCGCTCGCCGGAGTCGCGGTGGGGGTCTGTGTGCACCTGGGCATGGTGTTCCTGCACATCGCGCCGTCGAACACAGTCTCGAAAAAGCATGCCGAGACGATCGGCGCATGGGTGTACCCGGAGTTCGAGCAGAACTGGAAGCTCTTCGCGCCCAACCCGCTCCAGCAGAACATCTCCGTACAGGTACGGGCCCAGATCAGCACGGCGGACGGCGGCAGACGGGTCACCGACTGGCGGGACCTGTCCGCGCAGGACGGCCGCGCGATAGACGGCAACCTCTTGCCCAGCCACACGCAGCAGAACGAGCTGCGCCGGGCCTGGGACTTCTTCCAGGCCACGCATGACGCCGACAACCGCCCGGCGGGGGTGCGCGGGATGCTCGCCGAGTCGTATCTGCGGCGGATCGCGGTACTGCGCCTGGAGCGGGCCGGCGCGACCGGCCGGGGCGAGGCCGTCGAGCTCGTCCAGGTGCGCTCCAGCACGACGAACGTGCCGCCGCCGAAGTGGAGCGAGGAAGAGGTGTCGCAGAAGCCGACCCACCGGGTGCTGCCCTGGTGGACGGTGTCGCGGGACGAGGCCGAGGGGATAGAGGGATGAACCGGTTCTCCCTGGCCGTCTCCGGCGCCATCGCCCGGGTCACCGAGACGGCTCTCGGCCCGTACCAGGCGGCCGTGATCCGCACCGGCTTCGCCCTGACCTGGCTGCTGTTCCTGCTGCGTGAGTTCCCGCACCGCCATGAGCTGTACGGTCCCGACGGCCCGTGGAGCTGGGAGCTCGGGCAGCAGCTGGTCGACCTCAACCACGCGTTCACCGTGCTGATGTGGACGGACAGCCGGCTCTGGTTCGAGTCCGTCTACCTGCTCGCCCTGCTGTCCGCCGGGCTGCTGCTGGTGGGCTGGCGGACCCGGGCGATGTCGGTGCTGTTCATGGTCGGCGTGCTGTCGCTGCAGAACCGCAGCGTCCTCATGGGCGACGGCGGCGACAACGTGCTGCACCTGATGAGCATCTATCTGGTGTTCACCCGCTGCGGTCAGGTCTGGTCACTGGACGCGCGACGGGCGCGGCGCGGCGCGGCGGCACGCGCGCGTGGCGCGGACGTCGTGGACCGGGCGGGGCCGGTGCTGTGGGGCCTGGCCGGTCTGGTGCTGGTCGCCGCGACCCTGGCCGGGAAGCTCGGCGACGACTGGATGCTGGAGGCGACCGAGTCCGGCCGCGGCGGTGCGGCCACGCACGTGTGGACCTTCCTGGTCTCCGCGGTCAACGGCCCCGGTATGGTCCCGGCCCTGCTGTGGTCGGCGTGGGCGGCCCAGGGGCTGTGGTGGTCCGCCGTCCGCAGGGCCCGCACCGAGCAGCCGCGCATCCTGCTGGACGTCGTGGCGAACGTCCTGCACAACGCCGCCCTGCTGGTGATCATGGCCGAGGCGTGTCTGGTCTACGCCACCGCCGGCTGGTACAAGATCCAGGGTTCGCGCTGGCAGGACGGCACGGCGGTCTACTACCCGCTGCACCTCGACTACTTCTCCCCCTGGCCCGCGTTGGGCGACGCGCTGTCCGCGAGCGGCACCCTGCTGATGCTGGTGACGTACGGGACGGTGCTGGTCCAGGTCGCCTTCCCGTTCACCCTGCTCAACCGGCGCGTGAAGAACGTCCTGCTCGCGGCCATGATCACCGAGCACGCGGTGATCGCCGTGGTTCTCGGGCTGCCGTTCTTCTCGCTGGCCATGATCGCCGCGGACGCGGTGTTCCTGCCCACGTCGTTCCTGCGCCGGCTGGGCGCGCTCGCGGCACGCGCGCGTGGCCGGGTGTTCCGCGAGGAGGCGGGCCCGGTGCTGCCCGAGCAGCTCGTGCGGGAGGTGCCCGAGCAGCCGCGGCCCGCGCGCGTCACCCGCACGTAGGCTTCAGCGCATGAACGACCCCGTCGGCGCCTGGCGCCGCCTCGCCGAGGGAGACGCCCGCGTCCTGCTCGATGGCTTCCACGCCCTCAAGCACGCCCTGCGCGTCGGCGCCGAGGTCCCGGTCGCGGTGACCGTCGACCGGGCCGCCACGCTGGCCCTGGCCGACGAGCTGGCGCCCGATGTGCGCCCGGCGCTGGAGGGGCTGCTGGCCGAGGTGCCGCAGACGGTGTACGCCTCGCTGGTGCCGCGCCCACACCCCACGGCGGTGGCCGCCCTGGCGGTACGGCCGTCCCGCGCGGGCCATCTGGAACGGCTCACGCGCTCCCCGCGCACAGCTCCGGTGGTGCTGCTCGACCATCCGCGCAACCTCGGCAACGCGGGGGCGGTGATCCGCCTGGCGGCCGGGTTCGGCGCGACCGGGGTGGTCACCACCGGCACCCTGGATCCCTGGCACCCCACGGTCGTGCGCGGCGGGGCGGGCCTGCACTTCGCGACCGCCGTGGAGCGCCTGGACGTGGCCGAACTGCCGCCCGGTCCGCTGTTCGCGCTCGACCCGGAGGGCGAGGACATCCGGGGCGCGAAGCTCCCGGACGACGCCGTCCTCGCCTTCGGGTCGGAGCGCAGCGGTCTGTCGGCGCAGGTACGCGCGCGTGCGGACCACCTGGTGGCCCTGCCGATGCGCCCCCAGGTATCCAGCTACAACCTCGCCACCAGCGTGGCCATGACCCTGTACCACTGGAGCCTGGGCGGCGCCCCGGACACGCGCTAGGAGGCTCAGGCCTCCCGGCGGACCTCGACCACCCGGAAGCGGTTGGCGACGAACGCCCCGTCGCACAGGGCCGCGTTGGCCGCCGGGTTGCCGCCCGAGCCGTGGAAGTCGGAGAAGGCGGCGGTCTGGTTGACGTACACCCCGCCGGTGAGGTTGAGGGAGAGCTGCGCGGCCTCCTCCAGGCAGACCTCCTGCACGGCCTGCTCGACCTCGCTGTCGACGGTGTAGGCGCCGACGGTCATGGCGCCCTTGTCGCGGATCGTGCGCCGCAGCAGCTCCATCGCGTCGGCGGCGGAGTCGACGGCGACGGCGAAGGACACCGGACCGAAGCACTCGTTCATGTAGGCCGCCTCGTCGTCCGGCTTGGCGCCGTCCAGCTTCACGATCACCGGGGTGCGCACGACCGCGTCCGGGAACTCCGGGTTGGCGACCTCGCGCGAGGCCAGCGCGACCTCGCCGAGGCCGGCGGCCGCCTCCAGGCGGGCCTTGACGTCCGGGTTGACGATGGCGCCCAGCAGCGCGTTCGCGCGAGCGTCGTCGCCGAGCAGACGGTCGACCGCGCGGGCGAGGTCGGCGGCGACCTCGTCGTAGGTCTTGGGGCCCTCGTCGGTGCGGATGCCGTCGCGCGGGATCAGCAGGTTCTGCGGGGTGGTGCACATCTGGCCGCTGTAGAGCGAGAGCGAGAAGGCCAGGTTGGAGAGCATCCCCTTGTAGTCGTCGGTGGAGTCCACGACGACCGTGTTGACGCCGGCCTTCTCGGTGTAGACCTGCGCCTGGCGGGCGTTGGCCTCCAGCCAGTCGCCGAAGGCGGTGGAGCCGGTGTAGTCGATGATCCGGATCTCGGGGCGGGTGGCGAGCGTCTTGGCGATGCCCTCGCCGGGGCGCTCGGCGGCCAGCGCCACCAGGTTGGCGTCGAAGCCCGCCTCGGCGAGCACCTCGCGCGCGACCTGCACGGTCAGCGCGAGCGGCAGCACCGCGCGCGGGTGGGGCTTGACCAGGACCGCGTTGCCCGTGGCGAGGGAGGCGAACAGGCCCGGGTAGCCGTTCCAGGTCGGGAAGGTGTTGCAGCCGATGACCAGGCCGATGCCGCGCGCGACGGGCGTGAACTGCTTGGTGAGGGCGAGCGGGTCGCGCTTGCCCTGCGGCTTGGTCCACTCCGCGGTGTCGGGGGTGCGCACCTGCTCCACGTACGCGTACGCCACCGCCTCCAGGCCGCGGTCCTGGGCGTGCGGGCCGCCGGCCTGGAACGACATCATGAAGGCCTGGCCGGAGGTGTGCATCACCGCGTGCGCGAACTCGTGCGTGCGGTCGCTGATCCGCTTGAGGATCTCCAGACAGACCGCCGCCCGCAGCTCCGCGCCCGCCTCGCGCCAGGCGCGCTGACCGGCCCGCATGGCCGGCAGCAGCACGTCGAGGTCCGCGTGCGGGTAGCCGACGCCGAGCTCGATGCCGTACGGGGAGGTCTCGCCGCCCACCCAGTCGTCGGTGCCGGGCTGGCCGAGGTCGAGGCGCGTGCCCAGGAGGGCGTCGAAGGCGGCCTTGCCCGCGGTCGCGTCCAGGCTGCCGTTCTCCCCGTAGGCCTTGGGGTGCTCGGGATGCGGGGACCAGTACGCGCGCGTGCGGATCGCTTCCAGCGCCTGGTCGAGGGTGGGCCGGTGCTGGGCGATCAGCTGGTGCGCGGTGAGTTCGGTGGCCATGCGGGACCAACTCCTCGTGTGGAGAACTCTTCCTTGAGCTCGTGACCTGTCCCGAAACATGGGCGGGGACAGGCGGTCAGAGTTAGAGTAACCGAACGATCGGTCGGTTCAAGGGGGTCCGCCGCATCTGTGGAAAACCCCGTGCGGGAGGATCGCGCACATGACAGCACTCGACCTCAGCAGCCCCGTGGCAGTCGTCGGCACCGGCACCATGGGCCAGGGCATCGCCCAGGTCGCCTTGGTCGCGGGCCACCCCGTACGCCTGTACGACGCTGCTCCCGGGCGCGCCCGGGAGGCGGCCGACGCGATCGGCGCCCGCCTGGACCGGCTCGTCGAGAAGGACCGGCTCACCGCCGCCGACCGCGACGCCGCGCGCGCCCGCCTGGAGCCCGTGGAGGACATCGCCGGGCTCGCCGACTGCGCGCTGGTCGTCGAGGCGATCCTGGAGCGGCTCGACGTCAAGCAGGAGTTGTTCCGCGCGCTGGAGGACGTCGTTGCGGACGACTGTCTGCTGGCCACGAACACCTCGTCCCTGTCGGTCACCGCCATCGGCGGCGCCCTCGCCAACCCCGGCCGGTTCGTGGGCCTGCACTTCTTCAACCCGGCCCCGCTGCTGCCGCTGGTCGAGGTCGTCTCCGGGTTCGCCACCGACGTCACCTCGGCCACGTGCGCGTACGAGACCGCCCGCGCCTGGGGCAAGACCCCGGTCGCCTGCGCCGACACCCCCGGCTTCATCGTCAACCGCATCGCGCGGCCCTTCTACGCCGAGGCCTTCGCGGTCCACGAGGCCCAGGGCGCCGAACCGGCCACCATCGACGCCGTGCTGCGCGAGTCGGGCGGCTTCCGGATGGGCGCGTTCGAGCTGACCGACCTGATCGGGCAGGACGTCAACGAGTCGGTGACGCACTCGGTGTGGCAGGCCTTCTTCCAGGACGTGCGCTTCACTCCGTCCCTCGCCCAGCGGCGCCTGGTCGAGTCCGGCCGGCTGGGCCGCAAGAGCGGACGCGGCTGGTACGACTACTCCGGCGAGAACGGGGCAGCCGAGCGCGACGAGCCGCACACGGCGGAGCCGGCCACGCCGCCCGCCTACGTCGTCGCCGAGGGCGACCTGGGCCCGGCCTCCGAGGTGCTCACGCTGATCCGGGAGGCGGGCATCCAGGTCCGCGAGGAGGAAGAGGACCACGGCACCCGCCTGGTGCTGCCCGGCGGCGGCCAGCTGGCCCTCGCCGACGGCCAGACCTCGGTGGAGTTCCGGGACGTCGTCTACTTCGACCTCGCCCTGGACTACCGCCGGGCCACCCGCGTCGCCCTGTCCGCCTCCCAGGACACCTCCCCGCAGACCCTCGCCGAGGCCGTCGGCCTGTTCCAGGCGCTCGGCAAGAAGGTCAGCGTCATCGGGGACGTCCCCGGCATGATCGTCGCCCGTACGGTCGCGCGGATCATCGACCTCGCGCACGACGCCGTCGCCAAGGGCGTGGCCACCGAGGAGGACATCGACACCGCGATGCCCCTCGGCGTCAACTACCCGATCGGCCCCTTCGAATGGAGCCGCAGGCTCGGCCGGAACTGGGCGTACGCCCTGCTGGACGACCTGCACCTGCGCGACCCCAGCGGCCGCTACGCGCCGTCCCTCGCGCTGTACCGCCACGCGTACGCCTCCGACAAGCGCGAGGGGAGCACCTCATGACCACCGCCAGACGTGACACCTACACCCCCGAGACGCTGCTGTCGGTGGCCGTCCAGGTGTTCAACGAGCGCGGCTACGACGGCACGTCCATGGAGCACCTGTCCAAGGCGGCCGGCATCTCCAAGTCGTCGATCTACCACCATGTCGCCGGCAAGGAGGAGCTGCTGCGCCGTGCGGTGAGCCGGGCGCTCGACGGCCTCTTCGGCATCCTCGAGGAGGAGCACGCGCGCGTGGGGGCCGCCGCCGAGCGGCTGGAGTACGTCGTACGGCGCATGGTCGAGGTGCTGATGGCCGAACTGCCGTACGTGACGCTGCTGCTGCGGGTGCGGGGCAACACCGGCACCGAGCGGTGGGCGCTGGAGCGGCGCCGCGACTTCGACCACCGGGTCGCCGACCTGCTGAAGGCGGCCGCCGCGGACGGGGAGGTGCGCGGCGACGTGGAGGTGCGGCTCGCCACCCGGCTGGTCTTCGGCATGATCAACTCGATCGTCGAGTGGTACCGCCCGGACGGGCGCGGCGCGAGCGAGCGCGAAGTGGCCGACGCGGTGGTGCGGTTGGCCTTCGGCGGACTGCGGCACGCGAGCTGAGCCCGCGCGCGGGGGCGGGCCGTGCGGCCCGGGTCCGGCCCGTTCCCTGCCCCTGAGTACGCGCGCGTGCCCGGATGAGTACGCCGCCCCATGACCGGGCCCGCGTGCGGTGATGGGGTGGGCGCATGCCGCAGAACGACGTGCGAACCGGCTCCCTCACCCGGGGCGCCGCCCACCCGACCTGGTGGAGGGCGCCTCTCGTGGCCTCCCTGATCTCCCTGCCGTTCCTGGTGCTGGAGTACCACTGGTTCCGGTCGCAGGACGGCCTCGGCGCCCTCGGGGGGCTGTTCTACTGGTCGTCGGGCCTGCTCGCCCTCGGCTGGGTGCTGCCGCACCGCCGCTCCCTGCGCACGGTGCGGATGCTGGTCTCCGGCGCCGGGCTCGGCTGCGTGATGACGCCGGTGCTGTTCGCGCTGGCGCTGGGCGCGGCCCTGGCCTCGGGCTGAGGCCGCGGCCGCCCCGCGCGGCTCAGTTCTGCGGCTCCAGGTCCTCCTCCTCGAAGACCAGCAGCGTGCGGCTGCTGAGCACCTCGGGGATCGCCTGGAGCCGGGTGAGTACCAGCTCGCGCAGGGCCCGGTTGTCGGGGGTGTGCACGAGCAGCAGTACGTCGAAGTCGCCGCCCACCAGGGCGATGTGGGCCGCGCCGGGCAACTGCCTGAGCTGTTCGCGCACCGTGCGCCAGGAGTTCTGGACGATCTTCAGGGTGATGTACGCCGAGGTGCCGTGGCCCGCGCGCTCGTGGTTGACGCGGGCGCCGAACCCGCGGATGACCCCGTCCTCGACGAGCCGGTTGATGCGGGCGTAGGCGTTGGCCCGGGAGACGTGGACCCGTTCGGCCACGGAGCGGACGGAGGCGCGCCCGTCGGCCTGGAGCATCCGCAGGATGTCCTGATCGACGGCGTCCAGCGGACGCGCCGACGGCAGCACCGTCCCGGCGTCCGGTCCGTCGGCCATTTGTTCAGGTGCCATGTCCCCCCGCCTCCCTACCATGGACGTACTGCATCCATCACAGGCTGTGGAGAACCGTTTGTCCACAGCCTGATGCCGCCTGTAGCCAAAATGTGCCGACGACCGAACAATCGGTAGGTGAGGCGCATCACAGGAGCTGCGCCTCCTAGTCGCTCCCACGAGGAGGTGCCGTCATGACGGTCATGGAGCAGCGGGGCGGGTATCGGCCGTCGCCGCCGCCCGCCTGGCAGCCCAGCACGGACCCCGCGCCGCTGCTGCCGGACCCGGAGCCCTACCGCGTCCTCGGCACCGGGGCGGCCGCCAAGGCCGACCCGCAGCTGCTGCGCCGGCTCTACGCGGAACTGGTGCGCGGCCGCCGCTACAACGCGCAGGCCACAGCCCTCACCAAGCAGGGCCGCCTCGCGGTGTACCCGTCCAGCACCGGCCAGGAGGCCTGCGAGGTCGCCGCCGCGCTGGCCCTGGAGGAGCGCGACTGGCTCTTTCCCAGCTACCGCGACACCCTCGCCGCCGTCGCGCGCGGTGTCGACCCGGTCGAGGCGCTCACCCTGCTGCGCGGCGACTGGCACACCGGCTACGACCCGCACGAGCACCGCGTGGCCCCCCTGTGCACCCCGCTGGCCACCCAGCTCCCGCACGCCGTCGGCCTCGCGCACGCCGCCCGCATCAAGGGCGACGACGTCGTGGCGCTCGCCATGGTCGGCGACGGCGGCACCAGCGAGGGCGACTTCCACGAGGCGCTGAACTTCGCCGCCGTCTGGCAGGCCCCGGTCGTCTTCCTCGTGCAGAACAACGGCTTCGCCATCTCCGTCCCGCTCGCCAAGCAGACCGCGGCGCCCACTCTGGCCCACAAGGCCGTCGGGTACGGCATGCCGGGCCGCCTGGTCGACGGCAACGACGCGCCCGCGGTGCACGAGGTGCTGACCGACGCCGTGCGGCGCGCGCGCGAGGGCGGCGGGCCGACCCTGGTGGAGGCGGTGACCTACCGGATCGACGCCCACACCAACGCCGACGACGCCACCCGCTACCGCGGCGACGCCGAGGTCGAGGCCTGGCGCGACCACGACCCGATCCTGCTGCTGGAGCGCGAGCTGACCGACCGCGGACTGCTCGACGAGCAGGCGATCCGGGCGGCCCGCGAGGACGCCGAGACCATGGCCGCCGCACTGCGCGAGCACATGAACCAGGACCCCGTGCTCGATCCCATGGACCTCTTCTCCCACGTCTACGCCGAACCCACGCCCCAGCTGCGCGAACAGCAGGCCCACCTGCGCGCCGAGTTCGACGCCGAGGCCGACACCCAGGAAGGGACCGCGCGATGACCACCGTCGCCGTGAAGCCCGCCACCATGGCGCAGGCCCTCACGCGCGCGATGCGCGACGCCATGGCCGCCGACGAGTCCGTGCACGTCATGGGCGAGGACGTCGGCACCCTCGGCGGTGTCTTCCGCGTCACCGACGGCCTGGCCAAGGAGTTCGGCGAGGATCGCTGCACCGACACCCCGCTGGCCGAGGCCGGCATCCTCGGCACCGCCGTGGGCATGGCCATGTACGGCCTGCGGCCGGTCGTGGAGATGCAGTTCGACGCCTTCGCCTACCCGGCCTTCGAGCAGCTCATCAGCCATGTCGCCCGCATGCGCAACCGCACCCGCGGCCGGATGCCGCTCCCGATCACCATCCGCGTCCCCTACGGCGGCGGCATCGGCGGCGTCGAGCACCACAGCGACTCCTCCGAGGCGTACTACATGGCGACTCCGGGGCTCCATGTCGTCACGCCCGCCACCGTGCCCGACGCCTACGGGCTGCTGCGCGCCGCCATCGCCTCCGACGACCCGGTCGTCTTCCTGGAGCCCAAGCGGCTGTACTGGTCGAAGGACTCCTGGAACCCGGAGGACCCGCGGACCGTTGAACCGATAGGCCGCGCGGTGGTGCGGCGCACCGGTCGGAGCGCCACACTCATCACGTACGGTCCGTCCGTTCCGGTCTGCCTCGAAGCCGCCGAGGCCGCCCGGGCCGAGGGGTGGGACCTCGAAGTCGTCGACCTGCGCTCACTGGTGCCGTTCGACGACGAGACGGTCTGCGCCTCGGTGCGTCGGACCGGGCGAGCGGTCGTCGTCCACGAGTCGGGCGGGTTCGGCGGACCGGGCGGGGAGATCGCGGCCCGGGTCACGGAGCGCTGCTTCCACCATCTGGAGGCACCGGTGCTGCGCGTGGCCGGGTTCGACATCCCCTATCCGCCGCCGATGCTGGAGAAGCACCACCTGCCCGGCGTCGACCGGATCCTGGACGCCGTGGCGCGTCTGCAATGGGAGGCCGAGAGCTGATGGCACAGGTGCTGGAGTTCAAGCTCCCCGACCTCGGGGAGGGGCTCACCGAGGCGGAGATCGTCCGCTGGCTGGTGGAGGTCGGCGACGTCGTCGCCATCGACCAGCCGGTCGTCGAGGTCGAGACGGCCAAGGCGATGGTCGAGGTGCCCTGTCCCTACGGCGGTGTGGTCACCGCCAGATTCGGCGAGGAGGGCACCGAACTGCCCGTCGGGGCACCGCTGCTGACGGTCGCCGTGGGCGCGGCGGCCGCGGCGGCCACGGCGGCCGCGGCGGCCTCCGAGGGGTCGGCCGGGGCGCCGGGCGGACAGCTGGGCGGGGCCCCCTCCACCGGTTCCGGGACGGACTCCGGCTCCACCGGCGGGCCGTCGGCGGGATCGGGCAACGGCTCGGGTGAAGGCTCGGGCAACGTCCTCGTGGGCTACGGCACGAGCGCGCCCCCGGAGCGCCGCCGCCGAGTGCGCCGCCCGGCGATTCCCCCGGCCTCCGCCGCGAACACGGCCGGCACGCCCTCCGCCACGCTCGCGGCCGCCGCTCCCGTCGCCGAGACCACGAGCGGTGAGGGCCCCATTCCGGTGATCTCGCCGCTGGTGCGCCGCCTCGCCCGTGAGAACGGCCTGGATCTGCGGGACCTGACGGGCTCCGGCCCGGAGGGCCTGATCCTTCGGGCGGATGTGGAGTACGCGCTGCGGGCGGCGGCCGTCCAGGGCCGCACCGCCCAGCCGGCGGCCGAGCCGCACCCGCGCGTGGCCGCGGCCGCGGCGGCACCCGCCACCGCACCGGTCCGCTCCTCCGCCGCGCACGGCGGGGTCCGCGTCCCGCTCAAGGGCGTGCGCGGTGCCGTCGCCGACAAGCTGTCGCGCAGCCGGCGCGAGATCCCGGACGCCACCTGCTGGGTGGACGCCGACGCGACCGAGCTGATGCGGGCGCGCGCCGCGATGAACGCGGTCGGCGGGACGAAGATCTCGCTGCTCGCCCTGCTGGCCCGGATCTGCACGGCCGCGCTCGCCCGGTTCCCCGAGCTGAACTCCACGGTCGACCTGGAGGCCCGCGAGATCGTCCGGCTGGAGCAGGTCCACCTCGGCTTCGCCGCGCAGACCGAGCGTGGCCTGGTCGTGCCCGTCGTCCGCGACGCGCACGCGCGCGACGCCGAGGGCCTGACCACGGAGTTCGCGCGGCTCACCGAGGCGGCCCGTACCGGGGCGCTCACGCCCACGGAACTGACCGGCGGCACCTTCACGCTGAACAACTACGGGGTGTTCGGGGTCGACGGCTCGACACCGATCATCAACCACCCCGAGGCCGCGATGCTCGGTGTCGGCCGCATCGTGCCCAAGCCATGGGTGCACGAAGGCGACCTGGCGGTCCGCCAGGTCGTACAGCTGTCGCTGACGTTCGACCACCGCGTGTGCGACGGCGGCACGGCGGGCGGCTTCCTGCGCTATGTGGCGGACTGCGTGGAACAGCCGGCGGTGCTGCTGCGCACCCTCTGAGGGTCACCGCGGGGGCCGCGAACCGGGGGCCGCGAACCGGGGGCCCCGAACCGGGCCGGGCGGCACGTTGCCCGGCCCGGCTGAAGGGCTGTGGGAGGCATCACCAGAATTCCCGCAGGCCCCGACAGGCACGCATACTCATGGGGTGACCCAGAGCGCCCCTTCCGACACCGGGTACGACGCCGTCGTGCTCGCGGGAGGTGCCGCGCGGCGGCTCGGCGGGGCCGACAAGCCCGGAGTGCGGGTGGGCGGACGCGCGCTGCTCGACCGCGTGCTCACCGCCTGTGCGGACGCCGGGACGACGGTGGTCGTCGCCGATCCGCGGCCCACGGCCCGTCCCGTGCGCTGGGCCCGCGAGGAACCGCCCGGCGGCGGACCGCTCGCCGCGCTGGACGCCGGGCTGCGGCACACCGCCGCGCCCTACGCCGCCGTGCTCTCCGCCGATCTGCCCTTCCTGCGCGAGGGAACCGTCCACCGCCTGCTGGCCGCGGCACGGGCGGGCGGCACCGACGGTGTGCTGCTCGCCGACGCCGACGGCCGTGACCAGCCGCTGGTCGCCGTCTACCGGACAGCCGCCCTGCGTCAGGGCCTGGCCGTCCTCACCGCCGAGCACGGCTCGCTCACCGGGCTGCCGCTGCGCCGGCTGACCGCCGGGCTCGGTCTCACCCGCCTCACCGACCCCGTCGCGGCCTTCGACTGCGACACCTGGGACGACATCGCCACCGCCAGGGCCCGCATCAGGGAGCATGAGCACGTGTTGGACGAATGGATCTCCGCAGTCAAGGACGAGCTCGGCATCGACCTGGACGTCGACACCGGCCTCCTGCTCGACTTGGCCCGCGACGCCGCGCACGGCGTGGCCCGGCCCGCCGCGCCTCTGACCACCTTCCTCGTCGGCTACGCCGCAGCCCGCGCGGGCGGCGGACCCGAAGCGGTCGCCGAGGCCTCCCGCAAGGCCGCGGCCCTCGCCCTGCGCTGGGCCCAGGAGGACGCCGCCGACAGCAAGCCCGACGCCGCCCCCGGAACCTCCGCGGACGCCGGATGACCGCCCGAGGCCTGGGCCGGGACGCCGACGACTTCGACGTCGAGGAGGCCCTCGCCCTGGTGAAGCGGCCCAGCGGTACCGAAGCCGCCGTGCCCCCGCCGGCTTCGGGAGGCGGCCCGCACGCGCCGGAGCACCGGCACCGGGCCACCCCCTGGCCCGAGGCCCGCGCCATCGCCGCGCGTGCCGGGCGCGGGGTCGTGCGCCGCGCGCCCGTGCCGGTTCCCCTCGACGCCGCGCTCGGTCTCGTCCTGGCCGAGCCGCTCACCGCCCTGACCGACCTGCCCTCCTTCGACACCTCCGCCATGGACGGCTGGGCCGTCGCCGGACCCGGGCCCTGGGCCGTGCGGGACGAGGGCGTGCTGGCCGGGCACGCCGTGCCCGTCCGCCTGGACGACGGCGAGGCGGTGCGTATCGCCACCGGCGCCCGCATCCCCCCGGACACCACCGCCGTCCTGCGCAGCGAGCACGGCCACAAGGACGACAAGGGCCGTCTGCACCCCATCCGCGAGGTCGCCCACGGCCAGGACATCCGCCCGCGCGGCCAGGAGTGCCGCAGCGGTGACCAGCTCCTGGCCGTCGGCACACCGGTGACCCCCGCCGTGCTGGGCCTCGCCGCGGCCGCCGGATACGACACCCTCACCACCGTGGCCCGCCCCCGCGCCGAGGTGCTCGTCCTGGGTGACGAACTGCTCACCGACGGCCTGCCGCACGACGGACTGATCCGCGACGCGCTCGGCCCGATGCTGCCGCCCTGGCTGCGCGCGCTGGGCGCCGAGGTCGTCGCCGTGCGCCGCCTGGGTGACGACGCCGAAGCCCTGAAGGCGGCCGTCACCGCCAGCGACGCCGACCTCGTCGTCACCACCGGTGGCACCGCCGCCGGCCCCGTCGACCACGTCCACCCCACCCTGCGCGGTATCGGCGCCGAGCTGCTGGTGAACGGCGTGAAGGTGCGCCCCGGCCACCCCATGCTGCTGGCCCGCACCAAGGAGAACCAGCACCTGGTCGGCCTGCCCGGCAACCCCCTGGCGGCCGTCTCCGGGCTGCTGACCATCGCCGAGCCGCTGCTGCGCACCCTGGCCGCCCGACCGGCTCCGGAGCCGTACACGCTGCCGCTGCGGGACGCCGTGCACGGGCACCCGCACGACACCCGGCTCGTCCCGGTCTCCCTGCGCGCCGACCATGCAGTCCCGCTGCACTACAACGGCCCGGCGATGCTGCGCGGGATCGCGGCCGCCGACGCCCTGGCCGTCGTACCGCCCGGTGGTGCTCACCGGGGGCAGGAGGCGGAGCTGCTGGATCTGCCGTGGGCGACCGCGGGGATCGGCGTGTGTTTCACGTGAAACAGGGGGGAGTGCGGCGTTTCACGTGAAACGTCGCTGACCGGGTGGGTTTCGCCGCCCCGGTTCTGCACCGATTGCGCGCCAGTCTCCTCCGGTTACACGCCGGTCTGCACGCGTCCACTCCCGGTTCCCCCGGTCTGCGCCCGTTCCTTCCCCGGTCTGCACCCGTTCCCCTCACGCCTACTCAGGCTCCCCGACCGCGATGGCGCGCCGCACGGTGACCACCCGGTCACCGGCCCGCAGGGGCGCGGCGCGCTCGTCGGCGTAGTCCAGCACCTGGCGGCCGCGTACGACGGCCATGACCAGGTCGGCGCAGGCGCTGGGCGGCTGCCCGGTCTCGGTGCCGGTGACGGGCCGTTCGACGAGATCGAGTCCGTTGCCGAGGGTCATCAGGTCTTCCAGGGTCCGGGCCACGACCGGACTGACCATCGAGACACCGAGCAGCCGCCCGGCGGAGCTGGAGCTGGTGACCACGGTGTCGGCGCCGCTCTGCCGCAGCAGCGGCACGTTCTCGTCCTCCCGGGCGGCCACGACGATGGTGGCGTGCCGGTTCAGCTGGCGGACGGTGAGCGTGATCAGCGCGGCCGTGTCGTCGCGCTGCGGGGCCACGATCACCCGGGCCGCGGTCTGCACCTCGGCCTTCAGCAGCGTTTCGGACCGGGTCGCGTCACCGGTCACCGACACCAGCCCGTCGTCCCCGGCCGTGGTCGCCGCCTGGCGCTGCACGTCCACCACCACGATCCGGTCCTTGGTCACGCCCTGGCCGGTCAGGGTCTGCACCGCGTGCCGCCCCTTGGTGCCGTAGCCGACGACCACGATGTGGTCGCGGGTGCGCGAGCGCCAGCGGTGGATGCGGACCTGCTGACGGGTGCGTTCGGTGAGCACCTCCAGGGTGGTGCCGACCAGGATGATCAGGAACAGCACGCGCAGGGGCGTGATGATCAGGATGTTGATGAGCCGAGCGGAATCGCTGACGGGCGTGATGTCGCCGTATCCGGTGGTGGAGAGGGTGACGGTGGCGTAGTAGGCCGCGTCCAGCAGGCTGACGCTGCCGTCGGAGTTGTCGCTGTACCCGTCGCGGTCGGCGAAGACGATCAGTGTGGTGAGGGCCAGCACCCCCAGGGCGAGGGCCAGGCGCCGCAGGACCTGCTGGAGCGGGGGCAGGGTCGTGCCCGTCGGCATGACGATGGAGCGCCCGGCCTCGGCGTCGTCACGGGCCTCGGTGCGCGAGCGGTACCACAGTGACCGGAACATGAAGAACCTGGTCACTTTCGTCGGTCGTCTCTCGTCGTGCCTCATCGTGTGCCCCCACGGTCGTGATCGGTAAAACAATGCACCATGGTCGCGGGGCGGGCGCGTGCAGAGGCAGGCAACTCGTCCACCCGTGGATACAGCCGAGGAGGCCCTGTGCGTGACCACACCGTCGTCGTCGGATTCGGTACGAAGGGACGCACCGCGATCCGGACCGTCTGCGCGGCGGGGTTGGGGAAGGACCGGGTCGTCGTGATCGACCCGAGCGCCAAGGCGGTCGCCGCGGCGGTGGCGGAGGGCTTCGAGGCCGTGGCCGGGGACGCGACGCGCAGCGATGTGCTGCGCCAGGCCGAGGTGCAGCGGGCCAAGAAGATCATCGTCGCGACCCAGCGCGACGACACGGCCGTCCTGGTCGTGCTCACCGCCCGCCAGCTCAACCCCGGGGCGACGATCCTGGCCTCGGTCGCCGAGGAGGAGAACGCCCCGCTGCTGCGGCAGTCGGGCGCCGACGAGGTCGTCACCGGCGCGAGCGCGGCCGGCCGGCTGCTGGGCATGTCCGCCCTCAGCCCGTCCGCGGGTCTGGTCATGGAGGACCTGATGCGCCAGGGCAGCGGCCTCGACATGGTCGAACGGCCGGTCACCAAGGCGGAGTCGGGGCGGGGCCCGCGTGAACTGGCCCAGCCGGTGGTCAGCGTCGTACGCGGGCACCGGGTGCTGGCGTACGACGACCCGGCCATCGGCGTGCTGGAGCCGACGGACCGGGTCGTGGTGATCGTGCGCGCCGAGGGCGGTGTGCAGGGCGCGTGAGCGGCCGGGTCACTTGCGGTTGTAGAGCCGCATCGTGATCGGGCCGAAGACCAGCACGAACAGGGCGGCCCAGCCGAGGGTCCAGGCGATCTCGGCACCGGGCCAGTGGCCCGCCATCAGCTCGCGCACCGAGGTGGCGAGATGGGTGATGGGGCTGTTGTTGACGAACGCCTGGAGCCAGCCGGGCATCGTGTGCGGGTCGACGAAGACGTTGGACAGGAAGGTGAGCGGGAAGATCACCATCATGCTGACGCCCATCACCGACTTCTCGGAGCGCAGCATCAGCCCGAACATCGTCCAGATCCACGAGAACGAGAACGAGAAGACGATCAGCAGCGCCACCCCGGCGACGACACCGGCGAACCCGCCGTCCGGGCGGTAGCCGAGGATCAGGCCGACCGCGAGCATCACCGCGGACGCGATCGTGTAGCGCAGGGCGTCGCCGAGCAGATAGCCGACCATGGTCGACGGCCGCCAGATGGGCAGGGACCGGAAGCGGTCGAAGACGCCCTTCTCGATGTCGGTGTTCACCGAGACACCCGTGTACATCGTGATCATCACGACCGACATCACCAGGATGCCCGGCAGCAGGAACTGGATGTACTCCTTCGGCGACCCGGCCAGCGCCCCGCCGAACAGGTACGTGTACATCAGCACCATCATGATCGGGAACGCCGTGACGTCGAACAGCTGCTCCGGTACGTGCTTGATCTTCAGGACCGCGCGCCAGCCGAAGGTCAGCGACGCCGACAGGGCGCTGGGCCGGGGCGGGCGATCCTTGGCCACGAGCAGGGCGGCGAGCGACTCGGCCCTGACGGGGGCGAGATCGCCGGTCTCGGTGGTGGTCGTGGTGCTCATGCCGCCGCCTCGCCTTCCGTGTTGTCGTCGTTCTTGCCGTTTTCGTCGTTCTCGTCGGCGGGCCGAACCTGGGTGTCGTGTCCGGTCAGGGCGAGGAACACCTCGTCCAGGCTGGGCTGGCCCAGGGAGAAGTTGTCGACGGTGATGCCCCCGCGGGCCAGCTCGGCGAGCGCGCGGGCGGCCCGCTCGGCGGCGCCCCGACCGTTGTCCGCGCCCGCCCCGACGCGGGCCGTCAGCGCCACGGGATCGGGTTCGAGCTGGACGTCCGCGTCCAGGGCCAGCCGCAGGACCTGCTCGGCCGCGGGCCGCTGGGCCGCGTCGCGCAGCCGCAGATGGACCGAGCCGGCGCCGACCGAGGCCTTCAGCTCACCCTTGGTGCCCTCGGCGATCACCTTGCCGTGGTCGATGACGGCGATCCGGGACGCCAGCTGGTCGGCCTCGTCCAGGTACTGCGTGGTCAGCAGGACGGTGGTGCCCTGGGCGACCACGGCCCGCACGATGTCCCACACCTGGTTGCGGCTGCGCGGGTCCAGACCGGTGGTCGGCTCGTCGAGGAACAGCAGGTCGGGGGTGTTGAGGATGGACGCGGCGATGTCGATACGGCGCCGCATGCCGCCCGAGTAGTGCTTGACCTGCCTTCCGGCGGCCTCGGTCAGTCCGAACGCCTCCAGCAGCTGGGCGGACCGCTCGCGCGCGGCCTTCTTGTGGTGGCCGAGGAGCCGGCCGAGCAGGACGAGGTTCTCCGTGCCGGTGAGGTCCTCGTCGACCGAGGCGTACTGCCCGGTCAGGCTGACCCGGCCGCGCACCTCGTCGGCCTCGCGCACGACGTCGTGGCCGAAGACATGGGCTTCGCCACCGTCGGGCCTGAGCAGGGTGGCGAGCATCTTGACCGTGGTGGTCTTTCCGGCGCCGTTCGGGCCGAGGACGCCGTAGACCGTGCCGGTCGGCACGGCGAGGTCGACGCCGTCGACGGCCCTGGTCTCACCGAACGTCTTCACCAGGCCCGCGGTCTCGATGGCCAGGCCTGAGGTCTGCTGGCTCATGGTGGGATGTCCTTCCGCGTACGTGGGCTACGCATGGGGAGACCTTTACCGTCGCGCAAACTCATCGGTCGCGCACGGGGTTTTCGCCGCGGTCCGGTCGAAGGGCGGAGGGGACCGGGACCTCGGACGCAGGACCGGCGGGTCGTCGCGGCGGGGAGCGGCGGGGCCGCGCGCCGGGAGACGGCGGGTCCGTACGGCGGGGAGCAGCGGGTTCGCGCGGCGACGAAATGGCGGGTCCGTACGGCGGGGAGCGGCGGGTTCGCGCGGCGACGAAATGGCGGGTCCGTACGGCGGGGAGCGGCGGGTTCGCGCGGTAGGGAGCGGTGGGGGGAGGACGGCGCGCCGGGGGTGGACGCAGTAGCGTCCGTTTCATGTATGCGATCACGATTCCCGAACCTGGTGGGCCCGAGGCTCTGGTCTGGGCCGAGGTGGCCGACCCGGTACCCGGGCTGGGCGAGGTGCTCGTCGACGTGACGGCCAGTGCCGTCAACCGGGCCGACATCCTGCAGCGGCGCGGCTTCTACGACCCGCCGCCCGGCGCGTCCCCCTACCCCGGCCTGGAGTGCTCCGGGCGGATCGCCGCGCTCGGCACGGGTGTGTCCGGCTGGTCCGTCGGCGACGAGGTGTGCGCGCTGCTCTCCGGCGGCGGCTACGCCGAGAAGGTCGCCGTCCCGGCGGGCCAGCTGCTGCCCGTGCCCAAGGGCGTCTCCCTCACGCGGGCGGCCGCGCTGCCCGAGGTCGTCTGCACGGTGTGGTCGAACGTGTTCATGATCTCCCACCTGCGCCCCGGCGAGACCCTGCTCGTGCACGGCGGCTCCAGCGGCATCGGCACCATGGCCATCCAGCTGGCCAAGGCCGTCGGCGCGAAGGTCGCCGTCACGGCCGGTACGCGGGAGAAGCTGGATCGGTGCGCCGAGCTGGGCGCGGACATCCTGATCGACTACAAGCAGCAGGACTTCGTCGAGGAGGTCGCGAAGGCCACCGACGGGGCCGGGGCCGACGTCATCCTCGACAACATGGGCGCCAAGTACCTGGACCGCAATGTGCGGACCCTGGCCGTCAACGGCCGTCTGGCCGTCATCGGCATGCAGGGCGGCGTCCAGGGCGAGCTGAACATCGCGGCCCTGCTGCAGAAGCGCGCCGTCATCAGCGCGGCCTCGCTGCGCGCCCGTCCGCTGGAGGAGAAGGCGGCCATCGTCGCCGCGGTGCGCGAGCATGTCTGGCCTCTTCTCGACGCCGGGCGCGTCCGCCCTGTCGTGGACCGCGAGCTGCCGATGGACGACGCGGCCTCGGGGCACCGGCTGCTGGAGGAGAGCGGCCATGTGGGCAAGGTCCTGCTGGTGACGCCTTAGCGCGGCCGCGCACGGAAGGGCTTCGTACGGAGCTGTCCGTATGGGCCGGGTGGTGCCGGGTGCTGCCGGGTGCTGCCGGTGTGCGCGTGCGGTGGCGTCGTGGTTGGTTGCGCAGTTCCCCGCGCCCCTGAGAGGCGGCGGTGTCGTGGCTGGTTGCGCAGTTCCTCGCGCCCCTGAGACGCGATGGCGCCGTGGCTGGTCGCGCAGTTCCCCGCGCCCCTGAGACGCGGTGGCGTTGTGGCTGGTCGCGCAGTTCCTCGCGCCGCCAGGGTGCGGTGGCGTTGTGGCTGGTCGCGCCGTTCCCCGCGCCCCTAAGAGGTGGCGGTGTCGTGGCTGGTTGCGTGGTTTCCCGCGCTTCCACGATGGGGCGGTGTCAGTCGGCAAGGGGCGCGGGGAACTGCGCGATCAGCCCCCACCGGCCCGCGGTCGCGAACACCGCCGCGGCTTTCCGCACCACCCCCACCGGGGCAGCAGGGCGTTAACCCCGCCGCAGCCGCAGGCCGACGAACGCCAGCCCCAGCCCGAGGCCGATGAGCACCAGGCCGCTGCCGAGCGGCAGTACCTCCAGTACGGGCTCGGCGCGGACACCGGCCTGCGGCGCGATGGGCTGCGTGGAGGCCGGGGGCACGGCTGCCGAGGGCGGCCGGGCCGAGGCCTGCGGGGCGCTGGGGCCCACGGAGCCGGTGTCGGAGCCCTGCTCCTCGTCCGCCTCCTCGTCCGCGCCCGAGTCCTCCGCCGGATCCTCAGCCGCCTCGTCGGCGCGGCCCGTGTTCGCCGCGCCCTCCTCTTCCTGGGCCGACTCGGCGTTCTCGGGTTCCTCGGGCTTCAGCGCGTCCTCGCGCCGTCCCGGACGATCCTGGCCCTCTCCGGCCCTGCTCCCGGCCCGGGAGGACTCGGCGGCGGGGTGACGGCCCTCGTCGGCCGCCCTGGCCGACTCCTCGGCGCGGGGCCCATGGGCAGCGGGCCGATGGGCGGGGCCGGAGCCGTGGAAGGAGGGGGAGGGCAGGGCGGAGCCGTCCCGTCCCTCCCAGCCGGGCGAGGCCAGGCCACGAACGGGCGGCGAGGCGCCGCCCGGCCGATCGGGCCGTCCGCCCTCGGCCAACGGCCTCACCGGCTCCGCGCCCACGCCGGCCCGCGGCATCCCGGCCGACGCCCCGACGACCGGTACCCCGGCCCACGTCGCCCCGACCACCCGCACCCCGGCCGTCACCGACCCGCGCGGTCCCGCCGCGGCCACACCCGGTGCGGCACACACACCGATCACTCCGGTCACCAGCACGACCGGTACCAGCCCCCGTACCCTCGTCCCCCAAGGCCAACGGTTCACCCCCCTACCCTCACACCACCGCCCCGCCCCGGCATGTCGGGCTGCGCCATGCTGCCGAACCCCGGCACCCCGTGCCGCGAACGAATTCCCGCGGAAACGGTGGATCACCTGCCGCAGGGGGCACCACGATGATGAGCTGTACGGGTGCGAGAGAATGGCGGCATGGAGATGCCGAGGAACGAAAGGTCGCCGGAGAACCCGCAGATCCTGGTCGTGGGCCAGGACGGCATGGCGCTCAGCGGTGGCAACGGGGACGAGGACTCCCGCGAGATCCCGGTGACGGAGCAGGTCGAGCAGCCTGCCAAGGTCATGCGGATCGGCAGCATGATCAAGCAGCTGCTGGAGGAGGTGCGCGCGGCTCCCCTCGACGAGGCCAGCCGGGCCCGGCTGAAGGAGATCCACCGCAGCTCCGTGAAGGAGCTGGAGGACGGTCTGGCGCCGGAGCTGGTGGAGGAGCTGGAGCGGTTGTCGCTGCCCTTCTCGGACGGCTCGACCCCCTCCGACTCGGAACTGCGGATCGCGCAGGCGCAGCTGGTCGGCTGGCTGGAGGGCCTCTTCCACGGCATCCAGACCACGCTGTTCGCCCAGCAGATGGCCGCGCGGGCCCAGTTGGAGCAGATGCGCCGTGCTCTCCCGCCGGGCGTGGGCCACGAGGGCGAGGAGCACATGGGCGGCCGCTCGGGCGGCCCTTACCTCTGAGAAGCGGCCCGCCGCCAGGAACCCCCGTGCGTCGGGCCCCCGTGCGTCGGAACCCCCATGCGCCGGAACCCCCATGCGCCGGAACCCCCATGCGCCGGAACCCCGTGCGTCGGAACCCCGTGCGTCGGAACCCCCAGGCATCGGGAACCCGGTGCTCCGGGCCCCAGCCCGGAAAGCCCCCACCACACCCCACCGAGCCGCAGGACGTCAGAAAGGCCCGGCCGCAACTGAGCGGCTGGGCCTTCCGTCTCACATGCCGGGATTCCCGGCGACGACTTTCAGGACTCCGTCGGATTGCCCGTCGAGACGCTCAGCTGGATGTCGCCCGGGTCCTTGGGGTCGACGTCCGTGCCCGGCGACGGGAACTGCTCCAGGACCGTGCCGTCGCCCCAGGTGTTGTTGTCGACGTCCTTCTTCGTCAGGCTCCAGCCCGCCGCCTGGAGGCACTGCCGCACCGAGGTGATGTCCTTGAACCGGAAGTCGGGGATCTTCACCTTGTCCGGGTCGTTGTAGGACTCCACCGGCTCGCTGCACTGGGTCGAGTCGATGGTGCGGGAGGTGTCCGGCGGCCGGTAGCCCTCCTTCTGGGTGGCGGACGCGGAGGCGCTGGCCCCGCCGCCCTTGCCCTCGTCCTTGCCGTCCCCGCCGCCCAGCGTCAGCGCGGCGATCAGCCCGCCGACGGCGGCCATGGAGACCATGATCGAGCCGCTGATCACCGACCGGTTGCTCTTGCGGCCCCCGCCCGGTGAGGACGGGTGCGGATGCGGGGTGATGTTGTACGGCGGCGGCGTCGACGCCCCCGGCGCGTACCCGCCGGCGGTGTGCGGCTGCTGGTAACCGCCCTGCTGAGGATAGCCGTAGGCCGGAGCGGGAGCCGGGGTGGGCGCCGGGGTGCTGTACGGGTTCGCCGGCGTCGGCTGGTACGGCGTCTGCACCGGGCCGGTGGGCGCCGGGGTCGCCTGGTCGACCGGCGGGAAGACCGCCGAGCCCACGCCCGCGCCGCTGGCCGTCGGGGCGCCGGGGACGATGCTCGGCGGGGCCGCGTGGAAGGAGGCCGCTACCCGCAGACACTCGTCGCGCATGGAGACGGCGGTCGGGAAGCGCTCGTTCGGGTTCTTCTTCAGCGCGCGGGTGATCAGCGCGTCCACGGCCGGCGGCAGCGCGCGGTTGATGGAGGAGGCCGCCACCGGCTCCTCCTGCACATGCGCGTACGCGATGGCCAACGGCGAGTCCGCCTCGAACGGCAGCCGCCCGGTGACCAGTTGGAACAGCATGATGCCGACCGAGTAGAGGTCGGAGCGGGCGTCCACGCCACGGCCGAGGGCCTGTTCGGGCGAGAGGTACTGCGGGGTGCCGACGACCATGCCGGTCTGGGTCATCGAGGTGACCCCGGACTGCATGGCGCGCGCGATGCCGAAGTCCATGACCTTGACCACACCGCGCTTGGTCATCATGACGTTGCCGGGCTTGATGTCGCGGTGGACCAGCCCCATCTCGTGGCTGATCTCCAGCGCCGCGAGCACGTCCGCGGTGATCTTCAGGGCCTTGTCGGCGGGCATCGCGCCGAACTGCCGTACGTCCTCGTCGAGCACGGAGCCGAGCGGGCGGCCCTCGACGTACTCCATGACGATGTACGGCGTCGTCATGCCGCCGACCTCGTCCTCGCCGGTGTCGAAGACGGAGACGATGTTGGTGTGCGTGAGCTTGGCCACGGCCTGCGCCTCGCGGCGGAACCGCTCGCGGAAGGCTGCCTCGCGGCCCAGCTCGGTGTGCAGCGTCTTGATCGCCACCTGGCGGTCCAGGACACTGTCGTACGCGAGGTGCACCGCGGCCATACCGCCCTGGCCGAGCAGGTCGCGCAGTTGGTAGCGGCCGCCGGCGAGCGCCCGCGCCGGGTAACGGTCCTGTGCGCCGTCCTGGCTCATCTTTCAGCGTCCCCCATTGGCGCCGGCAACAGCGGCTGCTGTGCTCCCGCGTGATCGAAAACAGTTATTCCCGGCCAAGTCTGCCCCAGGGCAGTGACACGTCAAGCTCGATGCCCGTTCCGTGACCGTACGCGAAAGAAGCGTCGCGGAAGCGTTACAGCGCTCGTACGGGCGGTACAGGGGATTTGCGCCACGGCTGGAAATCACGGTTTGATGACCGGTCGGTCTTCTGTCCGTGACGGCGCCATCCCGGACCGGCGGCTCGCGCGGAGGCTGTAGCGTGGCCGACGGAGACCGTAACAACACCGCGCGCACCGCGGGCAGAAATGACGGCGAGGACTGATGGCACAGCAGCAGCGCGCTCAGGGCCCGTCCGAACCCGAGGCGACTGGCGGCGGCATGTCGGACGCGCCGGAAGTCTGGGGCAACGGAGGGCTTGTGGGGGACGGCCGGTACCGGCTGACCCACAGGCTCGGCCGGGGCGGCATGGCGGAGGTGTTCGCCGCAGAGGACGTACGCCTCGGCCGCACCGTCGCCGTCAAGCTGCTGCGCGCCGACCTGGCCGAAGACCCCGTCTCCAAGGCCCGGTTCACCCGTGAGGCACAGTCGGTCGCCGGGCTCAACCACCATGCCATCGTCGCCGTGTACGACTCCGGCGAGGACCGGGTCGGCGGCCAGGCGGTGCCGTACATCGTGATGGAGCTGGTCGAGGGCCGCACCATCCGCGACCTGCTGCTCAACGCCGAGGCGCCGGGCCCGGAGCAGGCCCTGATCATCGTGTCGGGTGTGCTGGAGGCGCTGGCGTACTCGCACCAGCACGGCATCGTGCACCGCGACATCAAGCCCGCGAACGTCATCATCACGCACAGCGGCGCCGTGAAGGTCATGGACTTCGGCATCGCGCGCGCCCTGCACGGCGCCTCGACGACGATGACGCAGACCGGCATGGTCATGGGCACCCCGCAGTACCTGTCCCCTGAGCAGGCCCTCGGCAAGGCCGTCGACCACCGCTCCGACCTGTACGCGACCGGCTGCCTGCTCTACGAACTCCTCGCGCTGCGCCCGCCGTTCGTCGGTGAGACCCCGCTGTCGGTGGTCTACCAGCACGTCCAGGACATCCCGGTGCCGCCGTCGGAGGTCTCCGACGCCTCGCCGCCGGAGCTGGACGGCATGGCGATGCGTGCGCTGGCCAAGGAACCCGACGACCGCTTCCAGACCGCCGAGGAGATGCGCGGTCTGATGCAGTACGCGCTCCAGATGCTCTACGACCAGGGCGGTCACACCGGCACCTGGAACACCGGCCCGGTGGACATGCACGAGGGCCGCCACACCCCGGCCGGGGGTCTGGCCGGTACGTCGGTGCTGCCGCACCCGATGGACGGCGCGGGCACCACGCAGATCCCGCAGCCGATCCTGCAGCCGTACGGGCGCGGGCACGGGGACGACGGGGGCTTCGAGGGGCACGGCAACCGGGGCAGCGGCCGCGGCAAGCTGTGGATTCTGGCGGTCCTGGCGGTGATCGCCATCGCGGGCGGTGTCGCGCTCGCGCTGCAGAACGCCGGTGACGGCAAGGGCGGCGCGGGCAACTCCCCCTCTCCGACGGTCTCGCAGACCACCGAGGACGACAAGGCCAGCGACGAGCCGACCGAGGAGCCGACCGAGGAGCCGACCGAGGAGCCGACGGACGACGACAACGGCAGCGGAGGCAGCTGGGGCTCCACCCCGACCCCGACGCCGTCGTGGACGCCGTCCACCTCCCCCTCGGCCTCGCCGAGCGGTGAGCCGACGGACACGGAGCCGACGGACACGGAGCCGACCGCCCCGCAGTCGACCGCCCCGCAGCCGACGGACACGGCCCCGACCGGCACTCCGCCGACGGAGACGGGCGGCGCGGACATCGGCGGCCTCGGCGGCTGAACCGCGGGCGCCCGCACCAGGCGGAGAACGGGGCTCCACCCGCACGCGTGGGGCCCCGTTCCGCTGTCCGGGTGCACTCCGCGGCGCCCGTCGAGCGTCGCTCACCCGAACGGGTGCGGACCCTCTTCGCCCTGGTGGGAACGCGTGTGCGTCCCTGATGAAAGGGGGAGCGCACTGCCGTCGGAACTGCACAAAGGCGCCACTCCTATTTATTACTGACCAGTTGGTTCACCTGGGCTTCACTCCAAGAAGACTCTTCCCGTGGCCTGGTTCACCGGGATAACGTGCCGTAGTTCCGGCCCCCTGCAAGGCTGTGACCAGGCGTTGTTCCAGGCATTCGCGATTTACTTGGAAATCCAAGCAAAATCGCAGGTCAGGAGGCATTTCACAGAAATGTGGCGTACTGGGTAACGTGCTTTTTGCAGGGTGCTCGCCGGGGCACCTGTCACTCCTGTCTCCTACGAGCCGCACCCACCCCGTGCGCCCGTAGGGCCCACAGGTGAGCCGCACTGGCGCCCGGCGAACCCGGGAGCCGGACCGACGGAGGAGCACACGTGAGCGTGGAGAGCACTGCCGCGCGCAAGCCGCGAGGCGGCGCCGGAAGCAAGGCCGGCACCACCGGTACCAAGCGCACCACCCGCGCGAGCAGCAGGAAGAGCGACGAGCCCGAGCTCGTGCAGCTGCTGACGCCCGAGGGCGAGCGCGTCAAGAACGCCGAGTACGACAAGTACGTCGCCGGCATCACCCCCGAGGAGCTCCGCGGCCTGTACCGCGACATGGTGCTCACCCGACGCTTCGACGCCGAGGCCACCTCCCTGCAGCGGCAGGGCGAGCTGGGCCTGTGGGCGTCGCTGCTCGGCCAGGAGGCCGCCCAGATCGGCTCCGGCCGCGCCACCCGCGAGGACGACTACGTCTTCCCGACCTACCGTGAGCACGGCGTCGCCTGGTGCCGCGGGGTCGACCCGGCCAACCTGCTCGGCATGTTCCGCGGCGTGAACAACGGCGGCTGGGACCCCAACAGCAACAACTTCCAGCTGTACACGATCGTCATCGGCTCCCAGACGCTGCACGCCACCGGCTACGCCATGGGCATCACCAAGGACGGCGCCGACAGCGCGGTCATCGCCTACTTCGGCGACGGCGCCTCCAGCCAGGGCGATGTGAGCGAGGCGTTCAACTTCGCCGCGGTCTACAACGCGCCGGTCGTGTTCTTCTGCCAGAACAACCAGTGGGCGATCTCCGAGTCCAACGAGAAGCAGACCCGTGTGCCGCTCTACCAGCGCGCGCAGGGCTTCGGCTTCCCCGGCGTCCGGGTGGACGGCAACGACGTGCTGGCCTCCCTCGCCGTCACCCGCTGGGCGCTGGAGCGTGCCCGGCGCGGCGAGGGCCCGGCGCTGATCGAGGCGTGGACCTACCGCATGGGCGCCCACACCACCTCCGACGACCCCACCCGCTACCGCCACGACGACGAGCGCCAGGCCTGGGAGGCCAAGGACCCGATCCTGCGCCTTCGCCGGTTCCTGGAGGCCTCGGGCCACGCGGACGAGGGCTTCTTCGCGGAGCTGGAGGCCGAGTCGGAGGCGTTGGGCAAGCGAGTGCGTGAGGCGGTCCGCGCCATGCCGGACCCGGACCACTTCGCCATCTTCGAGAACGTGTACGCGGACGGGCACGCGCTCGTCGACGAGGAGCGCGCCCAGTTCGCCGCCTACCAGGCGTCGTTCGCGGACGTAGAGGGGGCCTGACATGGCTGCGGAGAAGATGGCCCTGGCCAAGGCGATCAACGAGTCGCTGCGCCGCGCCCTGGAGACCGACCCCAAGGTCCTCATCATGGGCGAGGACGTCGGCAAGCTCGGCGGTGTGTTCCGGGTGACGGACGGCCTGCAGAAGGACTTCGGCGAGGACCGTGTCATCGACACCCCGCTCGCGGAGTCCGGCATCCTCGGCACCGCGATCGGTCTCGCCCTGCGCGGCTACCGCCCGGTGGTGGAGATCCAGTTCGACGGCTTCGTCTTCCCGGCGTACGACCAGATCGTCACGCAGCTCGCGAAGATGCACGCCCGCTCGCTCGGCACGGTCAAGCTGCCCGTCGTCGTGCGCATCCCCTACGGCGGTGGCATCGGCGCGGTCGAGCACCACTCGGAGTCCCCCGAGGCGCTGTTCGCGCACGTGGCGGGCCTGAAGGTGGTCACCCCGTCCAATGCGTCCGACGCGTACTGGATGATGCAGCAGGCCATCCAGAGCGACGACCCGGTGATCTTCTTCGAGCCCAAGCGGCGCTACTGGGACAAGGGCGAGGTCAACGCCGAGGCCATCCCCGGCCCGCTGCACAAGGCGCAGATCGCGCGCGAGGGCACCGACCTGACCCTCGCCGCGTACGGCCCGATGGTGAAGACCTGCCTGGAGGTCGCCGCCGCTGCCGCCGAGGAGGGCAGGTCCCTGGAGGTCCTGGACCTGCGCTCGGTCTCCCCGCTCGACTTCGACGCCATCCAGACCTCGGTGGAGAAGACCCGCCGCCTGGTCGTGGTCCACGAGGCGCCGGTGTTCTTCGGCTCCGGCGCGGAGATCGCCGCCCGGATCACCGAGCGCTGCTTCTACCACCTGGAGGCCCCGGTGCTCCGGGTCGGCGGCTACCACGCCCCGTACCCGCCGGCCCGCCTGGAGGAGGAGTACCTGCCGGGCCTGGACCGGGTGCTCGACGCCGTCGACCGTGCCCTGGCGTACTGAGGAGAGGGTCGTGACGACGATGACTGAAGCGTCCGTGCGCGAGTTCAAGATGCCCGACGTGGGCGAGGGACTCACCGAGGCCGAGATCCTCAAGTGGTACGTCCAGGTCGGTGACACCGTCACCGACGGCCAGGTGGTGTGCGAGGTCGAGACCGCCAAGGCGGCCGTCGAACTGCCCATCCCCTACGACGGTGTGGTGCGCTCCCTGCACTTCCCCGAGGGCACCACGGTCGACGTGGGCACGTCCATCATCGCGGTGGACGTCTCCGGCGGCGCCGCCCCCGCCGAGCCGGCCGCGCCCGCCCCCGTCCAGGAGCCGGTCCCGGCCGTCGAGGAGGAGGCCGAGCCGCAGCGCCGCCAGCCGGTCCTCGTGGGCTACGGCGTGGCCGCCACCTCCACCAAGCGCCGCCCGCGCAAGGGCACGGAGGCCAAGGCGGTCCAGGCCGCAGTGCAGGCCGAGCTGAACGGCCGCGCCCCCGCGGCCCCGGCCCCCGCCGCCCCGGCTCCCGCGGCCCCGGCTCCCGCGCCCGCCGCCCCGGCCGGGGAGCGCCCGCTGGCCAAGCCGCCGGTGCGCAAGCTCGCCAAGGACCTGGGAGTCGACCTGGCCACGGTCGTCCCGACCGGCCCGGACGGCATCATCACCCGTGAGGACGTGCACAAGGCGGCGGCTCCCGAGCCGCAGGCCCCGGCTCCGGCCGCCGTGCCGGCCCCGGCGGCCGTCGCCCCCGCGGCCGCGCCCCAGGCGTCGTCCGACACCGGGCGCGAGACCCGTATCCCGGTCAAGGGCGTCCGCAAGGCGACGGCCGCGGCGATGGTCGGCTCGGCGTTCACCGCGCCGCACGTCACCGAGTTCGTCACGGTCGACGTCACGCGCACGATGAGGCTCGTCGAGGAGCTCAAGCAGGACAAGGAGATGCAGGGGCTGCGGGTCAACCCGCTGCTGCTGGTCGCCAAGGCCCTGCTGGTCGCCATCAGGCGCAACCCGGACATCAACGCGTCCTGGGACGAGGCGAACCAGGAGATCGTGCTCAAGCGCTACGTCAACCTGGGCATCGCCGCGGCCACCCCGCGCGGTCTGATCGTGCCGAACATCAAGGACGCGCACGACAAGACGCTGCCGCAGCTCGCTGAGGCGCTGGGTGAACTGGTGTCCACCGCGCGCGAGGGCAGGACCTCGCCCGCGGCGATGCAGGGCGGCACCGTGACGATCACCAACGTCGGCGTCTTCGGCGTCGACACCGGCACCCCGATCCTCAACCCGGGCGAGTCGGCGATCCTCGCGGTCGGCGCGATCAAGCTCCAGCCGTGGGTCCACAAGGGCAAGGTGAAGCCGCGTCAGGTGACCACTCTGGCGCTGTCCTTCGACCACCGCCTGGTCGACGGCGAGCTCGGCTCCAAGGTGCTCGCGGACCTCGCGGCGATCCTGGAGCAGCCCAAGCGGCTGATCACCTGGGCGTGAGCCCGTAGCTGACACACGGAAGGGGCCCGTCGCCACTCAGGCGACGGGCCCCTTCCGTCATTGCGTGCCGGTGCGTCAGCTGATGCGGGCGTAGCCGTAGGTGATCAGCTTCTTCACGTCCGCCGTGCGGTTGGCCTCCGAGGAGGAGGACAGGACGGCGCCCATGACCTGCTCGCCGTTGAGCGTGGCGGCGAAGACCAGGCAGTACTTGGCGTCGGGGCCGGAGCCGGTCTTGACGCCGAGCGTGCCGTTCCAGCCGAGCAGGGTGTTGGTGTTGTTCCAGGGCGCCATCGTGCGGATGGAGCCGGTCTTGGTGACCGTCTTGGCCGTGTACGACTTCGTCTTCACGACGGCCCGGAACGTGGTGCTCTTCATCGTGCTGCGCGCGAGCTTCGTCAGGTCGCGCGGCGTCGAGTAGTTGGAGCCGTTGCTGATGCCGTCGAACGAGTCGAAGTGCGTGTTGGTCATGCCCAGGCTCTTGGCCATGGTGTTCATCTTGCCGATGAAGTTGGCGGTGCGGGCCTTGACCGTCGTGCCGGTGCCGAACTTGTCGGCGAGGGCCATCGCGGCGTCACAGCCGGACGGCAGCATCATCCCGTAGAGGAGCTGGCGGACGCTCACCTTGTCGCCGACGATCAGCCGGGCCGACGAGGCGCCCTTGGAGACGATGTAGTCGCTGACCTCCTTCCGGATCGTGACCTTGGTGTCCAGGTTCAGGTTCGCCTGCGAGAGCACGACCTTGGCCGTCATGATCTTGGTGGTGGAGGCCGTCAGCCTCTTGGTGTCGCCGTACTTCGTGTACAGCGTCGCACCGGTCGCGGCGTTCATCACGAACCCGCCCTTGGCGGTGATGGTGGGCACCGTGAGGGCCTGCGCGGGAGCGGCGACGGCCGCGCCCGCGGCGATCATCGCGCCGGTGGTGAGCCCGACCGTGATGGCTCTGCGGATCCGGGCGCCCGAAATGCTACTCATCAAGAGAATTACCCCGAATTTTATCGTCAAGTCTCTTTTGTCGCGTCCGAGTTGAGAGGGTGCAACAGGGCCGCAAAGGTGAGACACACGGGGGCGCTGAATGGTTGTGCTCCGATTCCAGGGATTCTCGGTCCCGGATCCTGGACGGTGGGTCGCATGCGTACGTGTTGTATCTATCCTGTCGGCATGACCATGGCCGTGAAGCAACCACCCGCCGCCGAACGCGTCTACAGTCACGTCAAACAGGGCGTCCTCGACCGCCGTTACGAAGGCGGCACGCTGCTCACCGAGGGCGAGCTCGCCGAGGCCGTGGGGGTGTCCCGCACCCCGGTGCGCGAGGCGCTGCTGCGCCTGGAGGCCGAAGGGCTGATCAAGCTCTACCCGAAGAAGGGCGCCCTGGTGCTGCCCGTCTCCGCGCAGGAGATCGCGGACGTGGTCGAGACCCGGCTGCTCGTCGAGGAGCACGCCGCGCGCAAGGCCGTCCCCGCGCCCGCCGGGCTCGTCGAGCGCCTGGAGGAACTGCTGGAACGGCAGAAGCGGCAGGCCGCCGAGGGCGACCTGGCCGCCGTCGCGGTCACCGACCGCTGCTTCCACGCCGAGATCGTCCGCAGTGGCGGCAACGAGATCCTCTCCCGCCTCTACGACCAGCTGCGTGACCGGCAGCTGCGCATGGGCGTGGCCGTGATGCACTCCCACCCCGACCGCATCGCCAAGAACATCACCGAGCACCAGGAGATCCTCGACGCGCTGCGCGCCGGGGACGCGGAGGCCGCTGTCGAGCGGGTCCACCGGCACGTCGGCTGGTTCTCCCTCCTGGCCCGGGGAGAGGTGCGATGAGCGCCGTCGCACCCGCACTGCCGGGCGACCCTCCCCCGAAGGGGGCACCCCCAGGCGGGCGGCGCGCGGTCGCCGTCTGGGGCGTCGGCGTCTGCGTCTACTTCGTCGCCGTCATCTTCCGTACGTCGCTGGGGGTCGCGGGCCTCGACGCGGCCGACCGCTTCGACGTGAACGCCTCGGCCCTGTCGACCTTCTCCATCCTCCAGCTGCTGGTCTACGCCGGGATGCAGATACCCGTCGGGCTGCTCGTGGACCGGCTCGGCACCAAGAAGGTGCTCGGCCTCGGCGTGATCCTGTTCACGGCGGGGCAGCTGGGCTTCGCCTTCTCCCCCTCGTACGGGACGGCGCTGGCCTCGCGGGCGCTGCTCGGGTGCGGGGACGCGATGACGTTCATCAGCGTGCTGCGGCTCGGCACGCGGTGGTTCCCCGCGCGGCGCGGGCCGCTGATCGCGCAGCTCGCGGGGCTGGTGGGGATGGCGGGCAACCTCGTCTCCACGCTGGTGCTGGCCCGGCTGCTGCACGGGGTCGGCTGGACGGCCGCGTTCGCCGGCAGCGCGGTGGCGGGGCTGGTGGTCTTCGTGCTGTTGCTGCTGTTCCTGCGGGACTACCCCGAGGGGCACGAGCCGGAGCCGCTGTCGCATCAGGGGACCGCGTATGTGCGCCGGCAGATCGCGGCGTCCTGGCGGGAGCCGGGGACCCGGCTGGGGCTGTGGGTGCACTTCACGACCCAGTTCCCGGCGATGGTGTTCCTGCTGCTGTGGGGGCTGCCGTTCCTGGTCGAGGCGCAGGGGCTCAGCCGGGGGACGGCGGGGGCGCTGCTGACGCTCGTCGTGCTGTCCAACATGGCGGTGGGGCTCGTCTACGGCCAGATCGTCGCGCGGCATCACGGGGCGCGGCTGCCGTTGGCGCTCGGGACCGTGGCGGCGACGGCGCTGCTGTGGGCGGTCACGCTGTACTGGCCCGGGGAGACGGCGCCGATGTGGCTGCTCGTCGTGCTGTGCGCGGTGCTGGGGGCGTGTGGGCCGGCGTCGATGCTCGGGTTCGACTTCGCGCGGCCGGCGAATCCGCCCGAGCGGCAGGGGACGGCCTCCGGCATCACCAATATGGGGGGCTTCGTCGCCTCCATGACGACGCTGTTCGCGGTGGGGGTGTTGCTGGACGCGACGGGGGACGACTATCGGGTCGCCTTCTCCGTGGTGTTCCTTCTCCAGGGGTTCGGTGTCGCGCAGATACTGCGGTTGCGCAGGCGCGCGGCTCGGCGGGAGCGGGAGCGGCTGGTCGCGAGCAGGGTGTCCTCGGTGCACGTCCCTGTGTGAAGCGAGGGCACGTTCTCGCCCGGCCACCGGGGGCTCCGCCCCCGGACCCCCGGGCCCTTGCCCGCCCACCAGCCGGAACGGGACGTCAGGTGGTGCTCCGAAAAACACCGCGGCCGAGGCGCCGTCGTCCTCGACCGGGCCCGGCCGGTGTTACTTCGTCACCGTGAAGTTCGCCAGGATCGCCTTGGTCAGCTCCGGGTCGCCCTCCGCCTTGACGCGGTCGGCGGCGGACTCGGGGGTCACGCGGCCGCAGGCGAGGCGGACATAGGTCTCCCAGTCGAGGGTGAAGGCGGCGGCGGGGCCGAGGGCGGGGGCGGTTTCGAGCGTGCCGCGGCCCTGGATGTCGACGCGGATGGTGCGCAGGAACTCGACGGGGCCATGCACGTCGAAGACGACGGCCGAGCTGCGCGGGGCGTTCGCGCGGGTGGCGACGACGGCGGGGAGGAGATCCAGCAGCAGGTCACGGGCGATATGGGCGCCGGGGGAGTCGAGGTTGCCGGGGCGGCCGAGGGCGGTGCGCAGATCCTGCTCGTGCACCCACATCTCGAAGGCGTGGCCGCGCATGGCCTCCTCCAGCGTCAAATCGGCGGCGAGCGGGCCGCGGACCTTGGTGCCGGGGTCACGGGACTCGTTGCGCAGCTGGCGGTTGCGGCGGATGACCGTGTACTCCAGCTCGGCGGTCATCTCCGGCGAGGTGTGGTGACGGCGGACGTCGACCTGCATCTCCATGTACCGCTGGTGCTCGTTGGTGACGTGGAACAGGTCGCGCGGGAGGGTGTGGATCGGGCGCGGGTCGCCGAGCATCTCGGAGTCCAGGCCGATGACATGGGAGACGATGTCGCGCACGGACCAGGCCGGGCACGGGGTGCGGCGGTTCCAGTCGGCCTCCACCAGCCCCTGCACGAGCTCGGATATCGCGTCGATGGAATGGGTCCAGGCGTCGGCGTAGGGCTGGAGGGTGGGATGCAGACTCACGGAACGGGACCCCTCGGCGGTCGGAGCACGGGCAGGTTCTGGCGGCGTTGCCAGTGGGAGGTGGCGGCTGTCGGCGGGTGTCTTGAGACGTTAAGTTACGCTGCTGCGAGGCACCCCGGCAGTGCTTTCGTGTGACGATCGTAGGCCCGAGTGGACAACTCGAATGCCAGGACGGTGGTACTGTGCGCGCTTCCCTTCTCCAGATCGCCGTAGACGAGGGCGAATCGGTCGCCTCCCGCCGGGAGCGGGTCGCCGCGCTCGTGCGGGAACAGGCCGGGGCGGACCTCGTCGTGCTGCCGGAGCTGTGGACCACCGGGGCCTTCGCCTACGAGGAGTTCGGGCGCGAGGCCGAGCCGCTGCACGGCCCGACGTACGAGGCCATGGCCAAGGCGGCGAGCGACGCGGGCGTGTGGCTGCACGCCGGGTCCTTTCCCGAACGCGGCATCCGCGCCGACGGCTCGGCCGAGGGTGAGGGGCCGCTCTACAACACCTCGCTCGTGTTCGCCCCGACCGGCGACCTGGCCGCCGTGTACCGCAAGATCCACCGCTTCGGCTTCGACAAGGGCGAGGCCGTGCTGATGAGCGCGGGCAGCGAACTGGTGACGGTCCGTCTGCCCGAGACGACCCTCGGGGTGGCGACCTGCTACGACCTCCGCTTCCCCGAACTCTTCCGCGGGCTCGTCGACGCCGGCGCCGAGACGCTGGTCGTCCCGGCGGGCTGGCCGGAGCGGCGGCGGGCCCACTGGACGCTGCTGGCCCAGGCGCGGGCGGTGGAGAACCAGGCGTTCGTCCTCGCCTGCGGAACGGCCGGGACGCATGCCGGAGTTCCGCAGGCCGGTCACTCGATCGTGGTCGACCCCTGGGGTGAGGTGCTCGCGCAGGCGGGGCCGGACGAGGAGATCCTCACCGTCGACCTCGACCCGTCGAAGGTGGCGGCGACCCGTGCGCAGTTCCCGGCCCTGAAGGACCGCGTCCTCGGCCTGGAGCCGCCCCGCCGCTGAACCCGGCCCGCGCGGACGCGGAGGTCAGTCCCCCCGTTCCTTCTCCGCCAGGTGGATCACGCACACGGCCACCGCGATCAGCAGGGCGGGGTCGGCGTCCTCGCGCACGACGTCCACGCCGTAGGTGTCGCGGACGTGCAGCCACCTGCGGGAGATGACGGCCAGCAGTTCGCCGTCGTACTCGACCGCGAACTCGCGGTCGGCGATCCGGCCGCTGACGTCCAGTTCCGTGGAGCCGTCCGCCAGGGACACGCGGTAGTGGTTGCGCAGCAGGGAGAGCCGTTTGCGGCGGATCGTGGCGAGCGGCTCGCCATCCCGTTCGATCACCATGGTGTCGCGCAGGGCGAACATCTTCTGCCGGATGTCGATCAGCACCCGTCCCTGGGCGTCCTTCACCTCGAAGGTGTCGCGCAGGCGCATCGCCTTGCCGTCGACGAGGAACACCTTGTTGCCGCGGTCGTCCTCGATCCAGTAGTCCTCACCCAAGCCGAGCAGCCGGTCGCGCACGAGAAATCTCATGTCACCACGGGTTCCCCGGCGGCCGGTCCGAAACGCCGTCTGTAGGCCGATGGGCTGAGCCCCGTCCCCCGCCGCACGTGCACCCGCAGGTTCGCGGCCGTTCCGAGACCACTCTCGCGGGCGACGACGTCCAGCCGGTCCTCGCCGCGTTCGATGAGGCGGCAGGCCAGGGTCACTCTCTCCGCCGTCAGCCACGCCAGCGGCGTCGTGCCGAGCTGGGACCGGAAGCGGCGGTGCAGGGTCGCGGGGGAGACCGCGGCGCGGGCGGCCAGGTCCGCCACCGCCAGGGAGTCGGCAAGGCGTTCCTGCGCCCAGGCCAGGAGCGGGGCCAGGGACTCGTCGCGGATCTGCGGGACCGGCCGTTCCACGAACTGGCGCTGGCCGCCGTCCCGGTGGGCGGCGAAGGCCAGCCGCCGGGAGACGGCGTTGGCGATCTCGGCGCCGTGGTCGCGCCGGACGACATACAGCCCGAGGTCGAGCGCGGCGGCGCTGCCCGCGGCGGTGAGGATCTCCCCCTCGTCCACGAAGAGCACGTCGGGCTCCAGCCGCACCCGGGGATGCAGCACGCGGAAGGCGTCGGCCCACATCCAGTGCGTGGTGGCCCGGCGCCCGTCGAGCAGCCCGGCCTCGGCGAGCGCGAAGCTGCCCGTGCAGAAGCTCAGCACGCGCGCCCCGCGCGCGTGGGTGCGGCGGATGGCGTCCAGGACGGCGGGCCCGCGCGGTACGACGTTGTCGGGACGGCCCGGTACGACGAGGGTGTCGGCGGCGTCCACGGCGTCCAGATCCGCGGTGCCGGTCATCGCGAAGAAGCCGTGGTTCATGCGCACACTGCGGGTCGGCGTGCACAGCGTCACCTCGTACAGCGGTCCGGGCAGCCCCAGCTCGGGCCTCGGCAGTCCGAACAGCTCGGTGGCGACGCCCACTTCGAAGGGGTTCGCCCCCTCGTCGACGATCACCGCGACCCGGTGCGGCTGCTGAGAGGATCCTTGCGGCATATGCGATTACTAGTGCCCCGACAGGCAACGTTCGCCCCGTCGCGACGCCCGGCACGCCCTCTCGCCGCACCGGGCACAGACCCAAGTACATCCAGTACGAGGGCCTGCACCCGGCACACCGAGAGCACGCGCCGGACGCCGCTCCTTGACGGGCAAACGCTGCCTGCCGGGGCACTAGCACTCGCGGCGGTCGCGTGCCAGCGGCCAGGATCGAGGCATGACCAACGAACCCGTCGCCCTGGCCGCCGCCCTCGCCTCCTTCAGCCGGCAGTGGAGCCCGCGCATCGTCACCACCGTCAACGACTACGACGTCCGGGTCGCCAAGGTCGAGGGCGAGCACCTGTGGCACGTCCACGACGACACCGACGAGTTCTTCCTCGTCCTGACCGGCGAACTGCACATCGCCCTGCGCGAGGAGACGGGCGAGCGCACGGTGAAGCTCCCGCGAGGGTCCGTCTTCACCGTGCCGCGCGGCACCGAGCACAAGCCCTACGCGCCCGTCCCCACCGAGATCCTCCTGCTGGAGCCCACCGGCACCTCGACGGTCGGCGACCGCCACGAGGAGGTCCCGGACCATGTGGACGAGACGACCGGGCACCGGCTCGGCTGACTCACGCGGCCGGCCGGCTCACACGCCGTAGCCGTCGTGGTAGCCGTCGCGGTGGTGGTGGCGGTGTACGTCGTCGTCGACCACCGGCGTCGCCGGCGGCACCACCACCCGCCTGCGCCGGGCGATGCTGCTGAACGTCGAGACGCCGATCAGGCCCACGGCCATGAGGATGACCCCGACCACGTCGAGGTTCACCCCCTTCATGTCCCAGTCCGTCGCGAACGTGAGAATCGCTCCCACGGCGATCAGGATGATGCAGCCTCCCAGGCCCATCCCAGCCTCCCTCCCAGATATGCCCTGTCTGTTCGAAGGGTCCGGGTACCCGGACCCTTCGTCCGAACACCTGGGAGGGGCGGATCAGCCTTCCAGGAACGCCGTCAGAGCCCGCGTCAGGAGGGAGGGATCCTGTACGCCGCACAGTTCGCGGGCGCTGTGCATGGAGAGGATCGCCACGCCGATGTCGACGGTGTGGATGCCGTGCCGGGCGGCGGTGATCGGGCCGATCGTGGTGCCGCAGGGCATGGAGTTGTGCGAGACGAAGGTCTGGAAGGGCACGCCCGCTCTCTCGCAGGCCGCGGCGAACACCGCGCGGCCCGAACCGTCGGTGGCGTAGCGGTTGTTGACGTTCACCTTGAGGATGGGGCCGCCGTCGACCCGGGGGTGGTGCGTCGGGTCGTGGCGCTCGGCGTAGTTGGGGTGCACGGCGTGGCCCGTGTCGGAGGACAGACAGACGGTGCCGGCGAAGGCACGGGCCCGGTCCTCGTAGGCTCCGCCGCGGGCGAACACCGAGCGCTCCAGGACACCCCCGAGCAGCGGGCCGTCGGCGCCGGTGTCGGACTGGGAGCCGTTCTCCTCGTGGTCGAAGGCGGCCAGCACCGGGACGGAGGTGAGGTCCGCCCCGCTCGCCGCGGCGGCCGTCAGGGACGTGACCCCGGCGTGCACCGACAGCAGGTTGTCCATCCGCGGCCCGGCCAGCAGCTCGCGGTCGCGGCCGAGGTAGGCGGGTGCCTCCACGGAGTGCGTCATCAGGTCCCAGCCCAGGACCTCGCCGGCCGGGATGCCGGACTCCTGCTCCAGGAAGGCGATCAGGTCGCCGTCGCGCACGGAGTCGCCGAGCCCCCACACGGGCTGGAGGTGGCGCTGCTTGTCGAGCTTGAGACCCTCCGAGGACACCGACCGGTCCAGATGGATGGCCAGCTGGGGCACGCGCAGCAGCGGCCGGTCGACGTTGACCAGGCGCGTGGAGCCGTCCCGCAGGGTCAGCCGGCCGGCCAGGCCCAGATCGCGGTCGAGCCAGGAGTTCAGCAGCGGTCCGCCGTAGATCTCCACGGCCACCTGCCGCCAGCCGTGCGCGCCGGCGTCGGGCTGCGGCTTGACCCGCAGGTTGGGCGAGTCGGTGTGCGCGCCGACGATCCGGAACGGCGTGTGGGGCGCAGCTCCTTCGGGGACGTACCAGGCGACTACGGCGCCGCCGCGCGTCACGTACTTGCCGCCGCTCGTGCCGTCCCAGGCGTCCGTCTCCGCGACCTGGCGGAATCCTGCCTTCTCCAGCCGCTCGGCCACGCTCGCCACGGCGTGGTACGGCGTCGGGCTGGCTGTCAGGAAGGACATGAGGTCGTCGGTGTGGCTGCGGTCGCTGCGTGGGGGTTGGGTCATGGGGTTCACCTTAACGACGGACGAGGGCCCGCTCCCGTGCTTGGGGAGCGGGCCCTCGTCGGGGCGTGGACCGGCTGCCGGACGTGTCCGGACAGGTCGGAAAGGCCAGGTGGATCCGGGGGGCGGCCGGTCGGATCAGGCCGGGGTCGCGGCCCGGTCCGACCGATTGCCCCTCGGCCCGGGAACTGCTAGAACGCGGCCTCGTCGAGCTCCATGAGGTCCAGCTCGACGTTCTCGGAGACCTTGCGGGCGAGGGTCACGCCGGGCAGGACGTTGGCCGCGAAGAACTTCGCCGCCGCGATCTTGCCGGTGTAGAACGCCACATCCTTGGCGGACACAGGCTTCGCGGAGGCCGTCTCCAGCTTCTCGGCGGCCACGGCCGCGCCCTTGAGCAGCAGGTAGCCGACGACGACGTCGCCGGAGGCCAGCAGCAGGCGGGTGGTGTTCAGGCCCACCTTGTAGATGTTCTTGACGTCCTGCTCGGTGGCCGCGAGGTCGGTGAGCATCAGGCCGACGATGGCCTCCAGCTCGACGGCAGCCTTGGCCAGGTGCTCGCGGGCGCCGGCCAGCTCGTCGCCGCCGGTGCCGAGCGCCAGGAACTTCTTGATGTCCTCGGCCAGGCTGTTCAGGGCCGCGCCCTGGTTGCGGACGATCTTCCGGAAGAAGAAGTCCTGGCCCTGGATCGCCGTGGTGCCCTCGTAGAGGGTGTCGATCTTGGCGTCCCGGATGTACTGCTCGATCGGGTACTCCTGGAGGAACCCGGAGCCGCCGAAGGTCTGCAGCGACTGGGCGAGCTGCTCGTAGCCCTTCTCGGAGCCGTAGCCCTTGACAATGGGCAGGAGCAGGTCGTTGAGCGCGTGCTCGGTCTTGGCGTCCTCGCCGCTCGCCTCCTTGACCGCGATCGCGTCCTGGACGGAGGCGGTGTAGAGGACGAGGGCGCGCATGCCCTCCGCGTACGCCTTCTGCGTCATCAGCGAGCGGCGCACGTCGGGGTGGTGGGTGATGGTGACCTTGGGCGCGGCCTTGTCCATGAACTGCGCCAGGTCGGGACCCTGGACGCGCTCCTTGGCGTACTCCAGGGCGTTGAGGTAGCCCGTGGAGAGGGTGGAGATCGCCTTCGTGCCGACCATCATGCGGGCGAACTCGATGATGCGGAACATCTGGCGGATGCCGTCGTGCTTGTCGCCGATCAGCCAGCCCTTGGCGGGGTGCCGGTCGCCGAAGGTCATCTCGCAGGTGTTGGAGGCCTTCAGGCCCATCTTGTGCTCGACGTTGGTGGCGTAGGCGCCGTTGCGCTCGCCCAGCTCGCCGGTCTCGAAGTCGAACAGGTACTTCGGGACGAGGAAGAGGGACAGGCCCTTGGTGCCGGGGCCGGCGCCCTCGGGGCGGGCGAGGACGTAGTGGAGGATGTTCTCCTCCATGTCGTGCTCACCGGAGGTGATGAAGCGCTTCACGCCCTCGATGTGCCAGGAGCCGTCCTCCTGCTGCACGGCCTTGGTGCGGCCGGCGCCGACGTCCGAGCCGGCGTCCGGCTCGGTGAGGACCATGGTGGATCCCCAGGTCTTCTCGACGGCGATCCGGGCGATCTTCTTCTGGACCTCGTTGCCCTCCTCGAAGAGGATGTTGGCGAACGCCGGACCGGAGGAGTACATCCACACGGCCGGGTTGGCGCCGAGGATCAGCTCCGCGTACGCCCAGATCAGGGACGGCGGGGCGGTGGTGCCGCCGATCTCCTCGGACAGGCCCAGACGCCAGTACTCCGAGTCCATGAAGGCCTTGTAGCTCTTCTTGAAGGACGGCGGGACCGGCGCGGTGCTGGTCTCCGGGTCGAAGACCGGCGGGTTGCGGTCGGCGTCGGTGAAGGACTCGGCCAGCTCGTTCTCGGCGAGCCGCGTCAGCTCCTCCAGGACGCTCTTGGCGGTGTCGGTGTCCATCTCCTCGAACGGGCCGGTGCCGTACAGCTTGTCGCGCCCGAGCACTTCGAAGAGGTTGAACTCGATGTCGCGGAGATTGGACTTGTAGTGCCCCATGGCGACGGCTCCGTAGAGAGATCGGCGAGGCACTGACTCCTCGCACCTGATTCACGTACCAGCAAGTGTCTACGATGATGCTACCCGCCAGTAATAAGAAGCAACCCCCAGCGGGCCGAGTGTGAGAAGGGTCTACTCGGTACCCTTGCGCCCATGTACGGATACGGCCAGCCGATGGACGGGGGCGCTGCGCAGCAGCAGTACGCCACGCCGCAGCAGCAGATGCCCGGTGGGGCCGGGTACGGCCAGCAGCCGCCGCTGTACCCGGAGCCGTCGCCGCCCTCGCTCGCCGACGCGGTGCGGGCCTTCACCACGGGCCAGCTGGCCGCCGAGGACTTCCAGCAGGTCTTCGCCACCTCGAAGGTCTACTGCCCGCGCGGCGACAACCCCGGCTTCCTCGCCCTGCACAACACCCAGCAGCCGGTGATCCCCATGTTCACCTCGCTGAAGGAACTGCGCCGGTACGCGGGCAAGGAGTCCAAGTACTTCGTCATCACCGGCTCCGAGGTGATCGACCTGCTCCCCACCGGCTACGGCTTCGTCCTCGACATGGAGGGCGAGCACCGGATGGTGTTCGACGCCAAGGCCGTGGAGCAGATGGTCGAGTTCGCCATGCGCAGGATGTACGGCTGACGGCAGGCGTCCGCCGCCCTGCCGGCCGACCTCATGTAGTACCGCCCCTGTCGGGCGTCCCACGGCCCGTGCCCCCGCGTTCTCCCTACATTCCCAGTGAATGAGCATGTGGGACAGCGCACTTCCTGGGGACCTCGATGGCGGCTGCACGGAACGTACTGATCACCGGAGGCTCGGCCGGCATAGGCCGGGCGTGTGTGGAACGGTTCGCCAGAGCCGGTGACCACGTCTGGTTCACCTACCACTCGGGGCACGCCCGCGCGGCGGAACTCGTCGCCCGGCTCGCCCGGACGGGTGCCCGCCCGGTGCGGGCCTTCGCCTTCCGGCAGGGCGAGTGGGACGACCACCAGCGGCTGCTGGCCGAGCTGCCCGGCCCGGTCGACGTGCTGGTCAACAACGCGGCGGTCGGCTCCCGGACCGTCGAGACCTACGTCCCCGGGCCCGACCACGTCAGGGACGCGGCGTTCCTCCAGATCAACGCCGTCGGCCCGCTCTGGCTCGTCCAGCAGGTGCTGCCGGGCATGCTGGAGCGCGGCGGCGGCAAGGTCGTCAACGTCTCCAGCGTCGGCGGCGGGGTGGCGCCCTTCCCCGGCTTCCGGCTCGCCGACGGCATGAGCAAGGCCGCGCTGGCCTATCTCACCCGGCATCTGGCCGCCGAGCTGGCCCACGCGAGCGTGGACGTCGTCGCCGTCTGCCCCGGGGCCGTGGAGACGGCGATGTTCGAGGCCAGCACCCTCGCGGGCCTCAGCGTCGAGCGCCGCGCCGCCGTCGAGGCCGCGCTGCCCCGCGGGCGGCTGATCAGCCCCGAGGAGATCGCCGAGCTGGTCTGGTGGGTGGCGGGCGCCGGGTCCGGGGTGCTGCACGGGGCGGTGATCGACGCGTCGATGGGCCTGGGCGCCCATCCCGGGCTGCTCACGGGCCCGGGGGTGCTGGACCACGGCCCCGCGTGGCCGACACCCGCCGCCGGGTCCGCCGGGCAGGCCGTGGGCGCCCCGCCCGTGGCGCCGGTCTCCCCCGACCCCGCCGGAGCGCCACGATGACCCCGCCCTCCCGGCAGGCCGCCCGCCTGCTCTCCAGCAGCCCGGCCATCGCCGAGGCGCACTTCCGGGCCGAGGCGTACCCCTACGACGCCCGGCTGCGCCCCGACGGCTGGCTCAACCTCGGCACCGCGGAGAACCGGCTGCTCACCGATCTGCACACCGGGTACCGGCCGCCGCCGCTCGACGACGCGAGCACCCGCTACGCGCCCCTGTACGGCACCCGGGAGCTGCGCGAACGGATCGCGGCCCACCTCGGCGACGGCATCGACCCGGAGGACCTGGTCGTCGTCGCCGGGGCGACGGCCGCGCTGGACGTCGTCGCCACCGCGCTGTGCGACCCCGGCGACGGGATCGTCGTACCGACGCCGTACTACGGGGCGTTCGACACCGACCTCGCGGGCCGTTCCGGCGCCGTGCTGCTGCCCGCGCTGCCGGACCCGGCCGACGGGCACGGGCTGTCCCCGGAGTCGGTGTGCCGGGTGCTGTACGCGGCCCGGCGCGCGGGCACGGCCGTCCGGGCGATCGCGCTGGCCTCGCCCGCCAACCCCACCGGACGCGTTCACCCGCCCGCCCTGCTGGCGGAGCTGGCCGGCCTCGCGGCCGAGTACGACGTGGACCTGATCGCCGACGAGATCTACGCGGGGTCGGTGTTCGACGGCCCCTTCGTCAGCCTGCGTACCTTCCCCGAGGCGCGGGTGCACACCGTCTGGGGCTTCGCCAAGGACTTCGCGCTGCCCGGCCTGAAGGCGGGCGTGCTGCACACCCGGGACCCGGAGCTGCGGGAGGCCGCGCGGGCCCTCGCCTACTTCGCCCCGCTGTCCACCCACACCCAGGCCGTCCTCGCCGACCTGCTCGCCGACCCCGGCCGGGTCGCCGCGTTCCTCGCCGAGAACCGCCGCCGCCTCGCCGTCTCGCACGACGCGGCGGCCGGGCTGCTCACCGCGTACGGCATCCCGCACGCCCCCGCGCAGGCGGGCTGCTCCCTCTGGGCCGACCTGGGCGCCTGGCTGCCCGGCCCCGGCTTCGAGGGGGAGCGGGAGCTGTGGCGGGAGATCCTCGACCGCACCCGCGTCAGCGTCCTGCCCGGCGAGGCCTTCCACGCCCCGCGGCCGGGCTGGTTCCGCGTCTGCCACACCCTCGACGGCGCCGTCGTCGCCGAGGCCCTGACCCGGCTCGGCCGGTTCCTCGAATCGAAGGGAGGTGCCCGTGGCGAGGGACGTGACCGCGTCGCCGGGTCCGCTCGACCGCTGGTATGAGCAGGCGGGCGTACGTACCGGAGTACGCCGGATGTTCCACGAGGAGGCCGAGCACGGCAAGGTCTTCTTCCCTGTCGAACTGGTGCCCTACACCGGCCACGAGGCCGTACGGCTGCTGCCGCCGGAGCGGGTGCGGGAGCTGACGGTGCGGCACCTGTACCAGTTCCTGCTGTCGACCACCCATCTGGAGACGAGGGTCGTCAACGTGGCCGCCGAGCCGGTCGCCAACGGCCGGGCCGGCCTCGACCTGCCCGCCGCGGTGCGCCTGGACGCCTTCAAGGTCTACTGCGACGAGGGTTACCACGCCCTGTACAGCCTCGACCTCGCCGACCAGATCGCGGGCGTCACCGGCATCGCGGTGCCCGACTGGGACTACGGCGGGTTCGTGCAGCGGCTGCGGGAGACCGGGCACGAGCTGCTGCCCGGGGCGCCGCAGCTGGCCGAACTGCTCCAGGCGGTGGTGTTCGAGACGCTGATCACCGCCGTGCTGAACGAGGTGCCGGGGGACCGGACCGTCGCCGCGCCGGTGCGCGATCTGCTGCGCGACCACGCCCGGGACGAGGGCCGCCACCACCGGTTCTTCTCCCTGTTCTTCAAGGAGCTGTGGGTCCGCCTCTCCCCGAGCGACCGGGCGCGGGCCGCCCGCGCCCTGCCCGCCCTGATCCGGGCCGCCCTGACCTGGGACCTCGCCCCGGTGCACGCCTCGCTGCGGCTGGCCGGGCTGGACGCGGACACCGCGCGGCAGGTGGTGGCCGACACCTACGGCGGCGGGCCCGGGGACCGGCGGCTGAACGAGATGGCCCGCGCCCTGCTGCGGCTGTGCGCCGCGGTGGGCGTCTTCGAACTGCCCGGCGTCCGCGAGCACTTCGCGGCCCACGGCCTGGGCGACGGAAGCGACGCCGGACACGAGGAGCACGCATGAACCAGTCGACCGCGACCCTGACCTACGCCGAGTACCTGCGCCTGCCCGGTCTGCTCACCCAGCAGAGCCCGCGCGGGGGCGGCGCGGCCCATGACGAGGAGCTGTTCATCGTCGTGCACCAGGTGCACGAGCTGTGGTTCAAGCTGCTGCTGGCCGAGCTGACCGACGCCCGCGACCGGATGCTCGCGGGCGAGACGGCCGTACCGGCGCGCAGGCTGCACCGCTGCCGGGAGATCGAGGGCGCGCTGGTGGCGGCGCTGGGGCTGCTGGATACGATGGAGCCCGCGGACTTCCGGGCCTTCCGGGGCGCGCTCGGCACGGCCAGCGGGGCCCAGTCGGCGCAGTTCCACGAGATCGAGGCGCTGTCGGGCCGTACGGACGGGGTCCTGGAGGACGGCGGGGCCTGGCTGACCACCGCCGAGCGGGCGCGCGTGGACCGGCGGATGCTGGAACCGACGCTGTGGGAGGCGTTTCTCGCCGTTCTGCGCGCCCGCGGGTTCGCCTGCGCCAGCCGTACGGAACGCAGAGCCGCCTACGACGAGATCGTGCGCGGCGACACGGCCGCGGGGGAGCTGATGGTGGCGCTGCTGGCGTACGACCGGGGCTGGGCGCGGTGGCGGGAGCGGCATGTGGCGGTGGTGCAGCGGCAGATCGGCGGCGCGCGGGGGAGCGGCGGCAGCACGGGCGCGGCCTATCTGCGGGCCCGCGCGTCCTACCGGTTCTTCCCCGAACTGTGGGAGGCGCGCGGGCGGAGCTGAGCGTCGTCGAGTGGCCTGATCCGGTGCCCGGAGGGAATTCCCTCCGGGCATTCTTCGTTGCGAGGTGGCGGGAAGTTCAACAGTCAACTAAAATCGGAGCACAAGGAGGTACCAACATGCCTGCAGTGACCGTCGAGAACCCGCTGCTTCTGCCCCGCGTGGCCGCGCCGGGCCAAGCCGTGGCACGTCCCGTGCTCGCCGTCACCACCGCGCCGAGCGGCTTCGAGGGCGAGGGCTTCCCGGTGCGCCGAGCGTTCGCCGGGATCAACTACCGGCATCTGGACCCGTTCATCATGATGGACCAGATGGGTGAGGTGGACTACGCGCCGGGCGAGCCCAAGGGCACCCCCTGGCACCCGCACCGCGGCTTCGAGACCGTCACCTACATCATCGACGGCATCTTCGACCACCAGGACAGCCAGGGCGGCGGCGGCACGATCACCAACGGCGACACCCAGTGGATGACGGCCGGCTCGGGTCTGCTCCACATCGAGGCGCCGCCGGAGCACCTGGTGATGTCGGGCGGCCTCTTCCACGGACTCCAGCTGTGGGTGAACCTGCCGGCCGGCGACAAGATGATGGCTCCGCGCTACCAGGACATCCGCGGCGGCAGCGTCCAGCTGCTCACCTCCCCCGACGGCGGCGCACTGCTGCGCGTCATCGCCGGCGAGCTGGACGGCCACGCCGGTCCGGGCGTCACCCACACGCCGATCACCATGCTCCACGCCACGCTGGCGCCGGGCGCGGAGATCACCCTGCCCTGGCGCGAGGACTTCAACGCGCTGGCCTATGTGCTCGCCGGCCGCGGCACCGTCGGCACCGACCGCCGCCCGGTCCACCTGGGCCAGACCGCCGTGTTCGGCTCCGGCTCCTCGCTGACCGTCCGCGCCGACGACAAGCAGGACTCCCACACCCCGGACCTGGAGGTCGTCCTGCTGGGCGGCAGGCCGATCCGTGAGCCCATGGCCCACTACGGCCCGTTCGTGATGAACACCCAGGAAGAACTCGTCCAGGCCTTCGAGGACTTCCAGAAGGGCCGCCTCGGCACCATCCCGGTCGTCCACGGCATGGACGAGAAGGGCCCCGAGGGCGCCTGACCGGCCGACGGGAACCACCAGGCACCGGTGCCTGACGTCTCGTCAAGCCCCTTCACCCGGGCGGGCCGTCCGCACAGGACAGCCCGCCCGTGGCGTGATCCGCTGGGAGGATGCAGGACTCCGCAGCCCTTCTGCCCCGCCCCGCCCGCCGGGTCGCCGCCTGGTGCGCGCTCGCCCTGCTCGTCGCGGGGGTCGGCTGGGTCGCCGTCCAGCTGTGCGTGGAGTTCCGCACGGCGGTGGTGCCGGTGCTGCTCGCGCTGCTCGGCACCGCCCTGCTCCGGCCCTTCCACCGGCGGCTCGTCAAGGCGCATCTGCACCGGACGCCGGCCGCCGCGCTGACCTGTGTCGCCGTGGTCGCCGTCGTCGGCGGCGCCGTCTACATCGTCGTCGCCGCGCTCATCGACTCCGGCGACCAGATCACCGCCTCCCTCAGGGACGCGGCCCGGTCGATCGCCGAGCACTTCGGGGCGGCCGGCACCTCCCTCGCCGACATCGCCTCCAACTCCCGCAGCCTGCTGTCGCGCTTCGGCAGCACCGCGGCCTCCGGGGTGATCAGCGGGGTCAGCGTGGTCGGCGAGGCCATCGCCATGGCCGTGCTCGCCCTGCTGCTGGTCTTCTTCTTCCTGCGCGACTCCTACAAGGCCGCCGACACCCTGCGCTCCCTCGCCCCCAAGGGCAGTGGGGACTTCCTGGAGGCCATCGCCCGGCGCGCCTTCCACGCCGTCGAGGGGTTCATGCGCGGCACCACCCTGATCGCCCTCATCGACTCCGTCTGCATCACCGTCGGCCTGCTCGTCCTGGACGTGCCGGGGGCGTTCGGGCTGGGCGCGCTGGTGCTCGTCGGCGCCTACATCCCCTACCTCGGCGCGTTCATCTCCGGGGCCGTGGCCGTGCTGGTCGCGCTCGCCGACCGGGGGGTCGTGATCGCGCTGTGGGCGCTCGGCGTGGTGCTCGCCGTGCAGGTGCTGGAGGGGCATGTCCTCCAGCCGATGATCCAGAGCCGGACCGTGCAGATGCACCCGGCGGTCGTCATGGTCACCATCACCGCGGGTGCCTCCGTCGCTGGCATCCTCGGCATGCTGCTGGCCGTGCCGGTGACGGCCGCGGCGTTCGGCGTGCTGCACGAGCTGCGGGCGCGGTACGCGCCTCAGGGGCCGGCACCGTCCTCGGGGCCGACGGAGTCCTCGGAGCCGTCGCCCTCGTAGAGGTCGAACCAGATGCTCTTGCCCTCTCCGCGCGGCGCGACCCCCCACGCGTCGGCGAGCAGCTCGATCAGCACCAGACCGCGCCCGGAGGAGGCCAGCTCCCCGGGGTGGCGCTTGTGCGGCAGGTCGTCGCTGGTGTCGGTGACCTCCACCCTCAGCCGCCGCCGGCCCTGCCCGGTGACCTCGGCGACCAGCAGTGCGTCGGCGTCGGTGTGCACCAGGACGTTGGTCAGCATCTCCGACACCAGCAGCACCGCCGAGTCGAGCTGGTCCTGGGACGCCCAGTCGTGCAGCAGCTCCCGCAGATGCTGGCGGGCCACCGCGATCCGCTCCGGCTCGGCCTGCGCCACGGTCAGCATGGTGCGCCGCACCGGCGCCCGTACGGCCACGGCGTCCCCGCACCCGCAGCCCTCGCCCTGCCGGCACAGCAGCAGGAAGGCGATGTCGTCCTCGCGCCGGTCGGCCAGCGGGCCCGTCGTGTGGTGCGAGGACGGCCCGTGCACGGCCTGCACCAGATGGTCGGCCAGCTCGTCCAGGTCGCCGTCGTGCCCCTCCAGGATGCGGCGGATGCGGGACCAGCCGGTGTCCAGGTCGTGCCCGCCGGTCTCCATCAGGCCGTCGGTGCAGATCATCATGATCTCGCCCGGCTCCAGGGCCAGCCGGGTGGTGGGGTAGTCGGTGTCCGGGTCGATGCCCAGCGGCAGCCCGCCCGCGGTGGCCCGGACCAGCACCGTGCCGTCCGGCATCCGGATCACCGGGTCCAGATGCCCCGCGCGGGCCGCCTCCGCCACTCCGGTGACCGGGTCGACCTCGACGTACAGACAGGTCGCGAAGCGCACATCGGCGGGGTCGTCGCCGGTGTGGCCGATGCCGTGCAGGAAGCGGGAGGCACGCGAGAGCACGGCGTCGGGGCGGTGCCCCTCCGAGGCGTACGCCCGCAGGGCTGTCCGCAGCTGCCCCATCAGCCCGGCCGCCCGCACGTCGTGCCCCTGCACATCCCCGATGACCAGCGCGATCCGCCCGTTGGGCAGCGGGATCAGGTCGTACCAGTCGCCGCCCACCTGGAGGCCGCCGCCGGTCGGGATGTAGCGGGCGGTCACGGTCATGCCCGGGATCTCGGGGCCCAGGGTGGGCAGCATCGAGCGCTGGAGCCCGTCGGTCAGCTCCCGCTCCGACTCCGCGGCCCCGGCGCGCGACAGCGCCTGGGCCAGCATCCGGGCCACCGTCGTCAGCACCGAGCGCTCGTCCGGGGTGAAGGCCACCGGGTAGGTGAAGGCGGCCATCCAGGCGCCGATGGTGCGCCCGGCGACGGTCAGCGGCAGGAACGCCCACGACTGGCGGCCGAACTGCTGGGCCAGCGGCCAGGTGAGCGGATAGCGGCGGCCGTAGTCGTCCGGGGAGGCCAGATACACGGCCCGGCCGGTGCGCACCACGTCGGCGGCCGGATAGGCGGTGTCCACGGACATGTGCGCGAAGGGACCCTCGTCGCCGGGCCGGTGCCCGTGATGGCCGATGACCGTAAGCCGGTCGCCCGAGACGCCGAACACCGCCAGCCCGTCCGGGGAGAACCCCGGCATCGACAGCGCGGCCGCCACCCGCAGCACCTCGGCGGTGGAGCGCGCCTCGGCCAGGGCCCGGCCCGCGTCCAGCAGGAACGCCTCGCGCGAGCGCCGCCAGTCCCCGGTGACCGTGGTCCCGTTCACGGAGACGCCCGGCACCGGCTCGGTGACCTCCTGGAGGGTGCCGATCAGTTCGTAGGCCCGTTTCCGGCGGTCGTAGGAGGGCTTGGAGCGGCTGCGGACGACCCGGACGATCCGGCCGTGCTCGTCCATGATCCGGATGCGGACCTCGGCGAGGGTGCTCTCGGCGACCGCGAGCTGCACGACGCCGGTGATCTCGTTCCAGTCCACCGGATGCAGCCGGGCCCGCACCTGGGGCTCGGTGAGCGTCGCCGCCTCGGCGGGCAACCCGAGCAGCCGAGAGGCCTCCGCGTCCACTCTGACCAGGCCTGTCGACGTGTCCCAGTGCCACAGGCCGGTCGCGAGAGAGGCAAGAACCTGCTCCACGGCGGGCAGGGGCTCACCAGTGCGCATTGCCCCACTTTAGGAAAGGGTGTTCGCATCCTGCCACCGAAGGGGGTCCCGGCCGCCCGCCCGCGCGGCTCCCGGGCCCGCCCCCAATGGGGGAAGCCGATCTTCGCGTGCCCGGTACCCTGGGTGTGTTTCACGTGAAACATGCCCCCGATCCACGAAGGCTGGACGAACGACGATGCATCGGTACAGGTCCCACACCTGCGGCGAGCTCCGCGCCTCTGACGTCGGCACCGACGTCCGGCTGAGCGGCTGGCTGCACAATCGGCGCGACCTGGGCGGCATCCTCTTCATCGATCTGCGCGACCACTACGGCATCACGCAGCTCGTCGCCCGGCCCGGCACCCCGGCGTACGAGGCCCTGGACAAGATCTCCAAGGAGTCCACCCTCCGCATCGACGGCAAGGCCGTCTCCCGCGGCGCGGAGAACATCAACCCCGAGCTGCCCACGGGCGAGATCGAGGTCGAGGTCGGCGAGGTCGAGCTGCTCGGCGCCGCCGCCCCGCTTCCCTTCACGATCAACGCCGAGGACGGGGTCAACGAGGAGCGGCGGCTGGAGTACCGCTTCCTCGACCTGCGCCGCGAGCGCATGCACCGCAACATCCTGCTGCGCACCGCGGTCATCTCCGCGATCCGCCACAAGATGACGGCGCTGGGCTTCAACGAGATGGCGACGCCGATCCTGTCCGCCACCTCCCCCGAGGGCGCCCGCGACTTCGTCGTGCCCTCCCGCCTGAACCCGGGCAAGTTCTACGCCCTCCCCCAGGCCCCGCAGCAGTTCAAGCAGCTGCTGATGATCTCCGGCTTCGACCGCTACTTCCAGATCGCGCCCTGCTTCCGTGACGAGGACGCCCGCGCCGACCGCTCGCCGGGCGAGTTCTACCAGCTCGACGTGGAGATGAGCTTCGTCGAGCAGGAGGACGTCTTCCGCCCGATCGAGCAGCTCATGACCGAGCTGTTCGAGGAGTTCGGCGGCGGCCGCCACGTCACCTCGCCGTTCCCGCGCATCCCGTTCCGCGAGGCGATGCTGAAGTACGGCTCCGACAAGCCGGACCTGCGCGCCCAGCTGGAGCTCGTCGACATCACCGACGTCTTCGAGGCCAGCGAGTTCAAGGCCTTCGCCGGCAAGCACGTGCGCGCCCTGCCGGTGCCGGACGTCTCCGCCCAGCCCCGCAAGTTCTTCGACCAGCTCGGTGACTTCGCGGTCTCGCAGGGCGCCAAGGGCCTGGCCTGGGTCCGCGTCGGCGAGGACGGCACGCTGTCCGGCCCGATCGCCAAGTTCCTCACCGAGGAGAACGTCAAGGTCCTCACCGAGCGCCTCGGCCTGGAGGCCGGTCACGCCGTGTTCTTCGGCGCGGGCGACTTCGACGAGGTCTCGAAGATCATGGGCGCGGTGCGGGTCGAGGCCGCCAAGCGTGCCGGGCACTTCGAGGAGGGCGTCTTCCGGTTCTGCTGGATCGTCGACTTCCCGATGTACGAGAAGGACGAGGAGACCGGCGCGATCGACTTCTCGCACAACCCCTTCTCCATGCCGCAGGGCGGTCTGGAGGCCCTCCAGACCCAGGACCCGCTGGACATCCTCGGCTGGCAGTACGACATCGTCTGCAACGGCGTCGAGCTGTCCTCCGGCGCGATCCGGAACCACGAGCCGGAGATCATGCTCAAGGCCTTCGAGATCGCCGGCTACGACCGCGAGACCGTCGAGGAGAAGTTCGCGGGCATGCTGCGCGCGTTCCGCTTCGGCGCCCCGCCGCACGGCGGCATCGCCCCCGGCGTCGACCGCATCGTGATGCTCCTGGCCGACGAGCCGAACATCCGCGAGACCATCTCCTTCCCGCTCAACGGCAACGCCCAGGACCTGATGATGGGCGCGCCGACGGAGCTGGAGGAGGCACGGCTGAAGGAGCTGCACCTGTCGGTGCGCAAGCCGCAGCCGAAGTAAGGCGAACGCGCGAAGGCGCCCCGGACCTCGGGTCCGGGGCGCCTTCGCGTTTCCTGGGCTCGTCCCCAGCTCCCGCTCATGTTCCTGACAGCGGGCGTCCCTAGCTTCGCTTCGCATGACGGGAACCGCTGCACCGCCAAGGGCGTCGTCGGCTCGATCACGATGGGCGTCGACCGGGACGCGACGCACAACGGCACCTGAGCCGCGCGGTCGGGCGGCACACCGCGAAGGCGTGCCGCCGGACCACGACGGTCGTCAGTAGACCCAGAGCAGCCCGTTGCCGCCCAGCCAGCCCTCGTACCACTGCGGCATGCCGAGCGAGTCCAGGGTGAAGGCGCGGCTGCCGGTGCCCGTCGGGCGGGACGAGCCGCCGGGGAGCATGAAGACCGCGCCGTTGTAGTGGTTCTCGCAGGCCGCGCCGATGAACAGCTCCGGCTTGCCGTCCTTGTTCACGTCTCCGGCCGAGACCGTCGCCCCGAAGCAGTCACGGGTCTCGTTGACGCTGGGCACGCCCGGGGTGTCCTGGTGGAAGGAGTACCCGCCCGAGCCGAGCGGGCCCGAGCGGCGGCCGGGGATCACGGTGACCATGCCGGTCCGCCTGACGGCTCCCACGGCCTCGTACGGCGCGCCGACGATGATCTCCGCGAGGCCGTCCCGGTTGAGGTCGGCCACCGCGAGGCCGGCGCCGAAGGTGTCCTGCTTCTCGCTCGTGCCGGGCACACCCGCGGTGTCCTGGGTGATCACCTCGGGCGTCGCGTCCGGACGGATGCCGCTCGCCGAACCGCGCCAGACCAGCACCCGCCCGCCCAGCTCCCCGTCGACGCCCGGCGTCACCGGCGTCAGCGGGTCCCCGACCACGAGGTCGGTGTACCCGTCGCCGTTGACGTCACCGGTCGCGGCGATGAAGCCGTTGCCCTTCTCCAGCACCGGCCAGTCCGTGCCGCCGGTCTGGTTCACCCGGATGTCGCTGCCGGTGATGTCGAGCCGGCGGCCGCCGAAGACCACCTGGTCCGGCGACCCGTTCCGGTCGAAGTCGCCGAGGGCCACGGACCCGATCAGCCCCTCCTCCCTCGGCGTCTGCACGGCCGAGGCGTAGGTGCCGCTGCTGCTGAACGGCCCCTTGAAGGTGACGGTCCCCTGGGAACCGCCCACCACGACCTGGGTCCTGGCGCCCGCTCCCGCGCTGATCGCCGCGACGTCCGTGCCGTACCACTCGTTCAGGCCCTGCTTCGGCAGGAAGGTCCCCTTGGCCAGGCCGTTCCTGCTGCCCCACAGCACGGTGACAGTGCCCTTGTCCGCCCCGTAGGGCGCGCCGACGACCAGATCGGCGTACCCGTCGCGGTTCAGGTCGGCCGTGGCGGTGGAGGTGCCGAAGCGGTTGTAGCCGCCGACCACGCCCGGGACACCGGGCGAGTTCTGTGTGATGACCTGGCGCTTGCCCGCCGTCGAGACCCCCCTCGACGAGCCGTACAGCACGACCACGGCACCCGCTCGCAGCTCGCTGCCAATGTCCGCGCCGGGTATTGGCAGCACCGCGTCGCGGTACCCGTCACCGTTGAAGTCCCCCGGCACCGCCCCGTGCACGGCCGCTGCCGGGGCGGCCGGCAGCAGCGTCCCCGCGACCAGCGAGGCGGCCACGATCGCGGCCGCGGTCCATCTGCCCATGTGCGTGTCCCCTTTCCCACGGCGCGCCCCGCGGCCCGCCGACTTCCGGGCCGTGGCGCGACCCGCCGTCACAGATGGGACATGTCAGCGCATCAGGAGGTTGTACCGCGGGCGCCCGTTTCCTCGACGGATCCCGGACGCACGCGGTCAACCCGCTGTTCAGGAAAGGGACTTGTAGACGCCCCAGCCGGTGCCGGTGCGCACGCCCGCCGCGAAGGAGCCCCTGCCGGTGCCGGTGCCAGGCGGTCAGACCGCCCCGTCTCAGGGCGTGTCTGCCGACGTGAGAACCCTCCCCGCGAGAGCCCTCGCTCTCGCACAAGTGGGCGAATCCTGTGGTGGGCCGACACCACCGGGACCGACGGCTGTGACTACCGCGCCACGTACTGCGTGAGGATCGCCTGGACCTCGTAGATGTCGACGCCCTTGGTGAAGGTCTTGGTGATCGGCAGCTGGGTGCCGGAGACCCAGATCTTCAGCTCGGCGTCGAGGTCGAAGGTGCCGGCCGTCTCCACCGCGAAGTGCGTGATGCTGCGGTACGGGATGGAGTGGTACTCCACCTTCTTGCCGGTGATGCCCTGCTTGTCGATCAGGATCAGGCGGCGGTCGGTGAACAGGATGGTGTCGCGGATCAGCAGGTACGCGGCGTGCACGGTCTCGCCCTGCCCCAGCAGCCGGGCGTAGTCCTGCGCGGCCTGGGCCGGGTCGATCGGGTGCGCGTTGCCGAAAAGAGCCATGAGAGAACCCCCCACTCGAAGGTCATGTGGCGTCCGATGCCACATGATCTTGGTCAGATATACCTGGTGAGTGAGGGGTCCGAGAAGGGCTGTTACGCGGCTGTTTCCCCGCCGAAGCGCTCCTTGTACGCGGCGAGGTCGTCGTCCGTCAGCTTGGCGAACATCACCGGCGGCACCGTGAAGGGCGTACCGGCCGGGACGAAGGCCAGGGACTTCGCCTCGTCCGCCGAGACCCAGGCCGCAGTGTCGTCGGCGAGGGAGAAGGCCTGGCGCATGGCCGCCGCGGTCGTCGGGACGAAGGGCTCGGAGACCACCGCGTAGAGGTGGATCAGGTTCATCGCCGTACGCAGGGTCAGGGCCGCGCCGTCCTGGTCGGTCTTGATCTGCAGCCAGGGGGCCTTCTCCTCCAGGTAGGAGTTGCCGGCCGACCACAGGGCGCGCAGTGCCGCCGCCGCCTTGCGGAACTGCAGGGACTCCATCTGGGACTCGTACTCGGCGAGCAGCCGGGCGATCTCCTCGCCCAGGCGCGCCTCCGCCTCGCCCGGCTCGCCGCCCGCGGGTACGTCGTCGCCGAAGCGCTTGCGGGAGAAGGACAGCACGCGGTTGACGAAGTTGCCGAGGGTGTCGGCGAGATCCTTGTTCACCGTGGCGGTGAAGTGCTCCCAGGTGAAGGACGAGTCGTCCGACTCCGGGGCGTTGGCGATGAGGAAGTAGCGCCAGTAGTCGGCGGGCAGGATCTCCAGGGCCTGGTCGGTGAAGACGCCGCGCTTCTGCGAGGTGGAGAACTTGCCGCCGTAGTACGTCAGCCAGTTGAAGGCCTTGACGTAGTCGACTTTCTTCCACGGCTCGCGCACGCCGAGTTCGGTCGCCGGGAACATCACCGTGTGGAACGGGACGTTGTCCTTCGCCATGAACTGGGTGTAGCGGACGACCGTGTCGACGTCGTACCACCAGGACTTCCAGTCGCGGTTCTCCGGGTCCTGGTCCGACCACTCCTTCGTCGCGCCCAGGTACTCGATCGGGGCGTCGAACCAGACGTAGAAGACCTTGCCCTCGGCGGCCAGCTCCGGCCAGGTGTCGGCGGGGACCGGGACGCCCCAGTCCAGGTCGCGGGTGATCGCGCGGTCGTGCAGGCCCTCGGTCAGCCACTTGCGGGCGATGGAGGAGGCCAGCTGCGGCCAGTCCTCCTCGTGGCGGGAGACCCAGGCCTCGACCTCGTTCTGCAGCTTGGACTGGAGGAGGAAGAGGTGCTTGGTCTCCCTGACTTCGAGATCCGTGCTGCCCGAGATCGCCGAGCGGGGGTTGATCAGGTCGGTCGGGTCCAGCACGCGGGTGCAGTTCTCGCACTGGTCGCCGCGGGCCTTGTCGTAGCCGCAGTGGGGGCAGGTGCCCTCGACGTAGCGGTCCGGCAGGAAGCGGCCGTCGGCGGGCGAGTAGACCTGGCGGATCGCCCGCTCCTCGATGAAGCCGTTCTCCTGGAGCTTGCGGGCGAAGTGCTGGGTGATCTCGTGGTTCTCGCGGCTGGAGCTGCGGCCGAAGTAGTCGAAGGAGAGCGCGAAGCCGTCGTAGACCGCCTTCTGTGCGTCGTGCGCCTGCGCGCAGAACTCCGCGACCGGGAGGTTCTGCTCCTTGGCTGCCAGTTCGGCGGGGGTGCCGTGCTCGTCCGTGGCGCAGATGTAGAGGACGTCGTGGCCGCGCTGGCGCAGGTACCGGGAGTACACGTCCGCCGGGAGCATGGACCCCACCATGTTGCCCAGGTGCTTGATCCCGTTGATGTACGGAAGGGCGCTGGTGATGAGGTGTCGAGCCATGCCGGCTGCTCCCAGGTCGGTTGTTTTGCGAACCTTGAAATCGTAGCCGACACGGGTGGGCCGCCCGCTTCCCGTTTTAAGGGGTGGGAAGGGGCGGCCGCGGGGTGTTTCCGGTGGTGTTCCGGGGTGTTCCTTACGGCTTCCAGGTGGCCAGCACGCCCGTGTAGAGCTCGGCGTCGGTGAGCTCTCGGGGGGTCGGGCCGGCGTGGAAGAACGCGGTGTTGGCGGTCTTCAGCTTGCGGAGGTAGTCGAAGGCCTTGTTGTCGTGCTCTCCGAAGGCGACGAAGGAGAAGAAGACGTTGGGGTGGTTCTTCTCGGCGTCCGTGAGGGACTGGGTGGCGGGGGTCTTCGCGTCGGGGGCGCCGTCGGTCTGGAAGACGACGAGGGCGGGGGTGGTGGGGGCGGCCTTCGTGTGGTGGGCGAGGACGGCTTCCACCGCGGCGTGGTAGCTGGTGCGGCCCATGCGGCCGAGGGCCGCGTGGGTGTCGTCGATCTTGGTGTCGTGCTCGGCGAGGGTGAGGTCGGTGGTGCCGTCGAGTTCGGTGGAGAAGAAGACGACGTGGACCGTGGCCTCGGGGTCGAGGTGGGCCGCGAGGGCGAGGGTCTGGTCACCGAGGGCCTGGGCGGAGCCGTCCTTGTAGTAACCGCGCATGGACGCGGAGCGGTCGAGGACGAGGTAGATCTTCGCGGTGGTGTCGGTGAGGTGGTGCGCCGCGAGGGTGGCGTGGGCGGCGTCGTAGGCGGTGAGGAGGGTTTTGGGGATGTCGGGGGTGGTGCGTGTGGGGGGCTGGGGGGTGCTTGCCTCGGCTTCGCCTTCGGCCGGGTCTTCGTTCCCACCCGCACCACCCGTGCGGGTCTCGTCGTCGGCTTCCTGTGGCTCCTGTGCCTCGTCCGCGCCATCGGCGGCCGTCGGCTCCGGGGCCGTCTCCTCCACCTCGGCTTCGCCCTCGGCGGCCGGCTCCTCGACCACCGGTTCCTCGACCACCGGTTCCTCGACCACCGCGACGATGTCGGACAGCGCCTCCAGGTCCGGCTCGAACTCCGGCTCGGACTCGGCGGCGGGCTCCGTGGCTGCCGCAGGCTCCTCGGCGGCGACGGGCTCGGGCTCGGTCGCGGGTTCCTCGGCGGCGACGGGCTCCTCGGCCGTGATGGGCTCGGGCTCGGTGGCGGGGTCCTCAGCCGCTGCGGGCTCCTCGGCGACGACCGGCTCGGGCTCCTCGGCGGCGACGGGCTCGGGCTCGGTCGCGGGTTCCTCGGCGGCGACGGGCTCCTCGGCCGTGATGGGCTCGGGCTCGGCGGCGGGTTCCTCAGCGGCGACCGGCTCCGGCTCCTCGGCGGCGGCGGGCTCGGGCTCGGCGGCGGGCTCCTCAGCGGCGACCGGCTCCGGCTCCTCGGCGGCGGCGGGCTCGGGCTCGGCGGCGGGTTCCTCGGCCGCGGCGGGCTCCGGCTCCTCGGCGGCGGGCTCGGGCTCGGCGGCGGGTTCCTCGGCCGCGGCGGGCTCCTCGGCGACGACCGGCTCCGACTCCTCGGCCGCGACGGGCTCGGACTCCTCGGCGGCGACCGGCTCCGGCTCCTCGGCGGCGGGCTCGGGCTCGGTGGCGGGCTCCTCGGCTGCCGCAGGCTCCTCCGCGACGGCCGCCGCAGGCTCCTCGGCGGCGACGGGCTCGGGCTCGACGACGGGGTCCTCGGCCGCGACCGGCTCCTCCGCCACGGCTGCCGCAGGCTCCTCGGCGGCCGGCCTCGGCTCCTCGGCCGTGACCGTCGGCTCCGGGGACTCCGTCGGCTTCGGGACCGTGACGTTGTCGAAGGCCGCTGCCACCAATTCGTGTTCCGAGGAATCCGAGGAATCCGAGCACTCCGACGGGGAAGCCGTGCGGGGTTCGGGGACCGTGGGGGTCTGGGAGGTGGCCGACTGCGTAGAGGTCGCATTCTCAGGGTCGGCGGGTCCGGGTTTGCGTGACCGGCCGAATGCGTTCCGCAGGAGAGTGAGAATGCCCATGAGTGCAACCCTTCGCGCGAGTTGATGCCCGTCGATCCCTGGCCAGGACGGACACGTAAGGTTAGCGGGACCGTGTGGGGATCTTGGGGAGGGGCGTACCCGACCTCGGCGGTGACGCGGGCCCGCGCCGGCCCGTTGCTCCAACTGCCGTTCGGATGTGTCGCGTTCACCGGTGGTTAACTCCGAGTCCCCGCACGCGCACGACCGTGCTCCTAGCGTCCAGGCTGCTGAAGCCAAGGGGAAGCCAGGGGAGAACGAAGTGCGCATCCAACTGCCGATCATCAGGACCAACGACTCGCATGCGGGTGGGCGCTCTGCCCTGACCTGCCGTTTCCGCTGCGGCGACGCGTGTTTCCACGAGGCGCCGAACACCAGTTCGAATGAATACCTCGGTGATGTCATCGCCGGCGCCCTCAGCCGCCGCTCGGTGATGCGCGCCGCCGCCGTGGTCACCGCGGCGGCCGCCGCCGGTACCGCCGTCACCACCGCCGCCGCGCCGCAGGCCGCCGCCGCCGAGGGCGCCGGCGATGCCCACGAGGTGTACCCGCCGGCCCGCGCCGCGCGCGGTCTGCGCTTCGACCCGGTCGCGCCGAACACCGACGACCAGGTCACGATCCCCGAGGGTTACGAGCAGAACATCGTGATCCGCTGGGGCGAGCCCATCCTGCGCGGTGCCCCGGCCTTCGACCCGGCCCAGCAGACCGCCGAGGCCCAGGCCGGTCAGTTCGGCTACAACTGCGACTACCTGTCCCTGCTGCCGCTCCCCGGTGAGCCCGGCCGCCAGATCCTCGTCGCCAACCACGAGTACACCGACGAGATCCTGATGTTCGCCGGCTACGACGCCGCGAACCCGACCAAGGAGCAGGTCGAGATCGCCTGGGCCGCGCACGGTCTCGCGGCCGTCGTGGTCGAGGGCAACCGCCGCAACGGCAAGCTCGTCCCGGTCACCCGGCACCCGCTGAACCGCCGTGTCACCGCCACCACCGAGTTCCGCCTGACCGGCCCGGCCGCCGGTTCGGACCTGCTGAAGACCTCCGTGGACCCGACGGGCACCAAGGTCCTCGGCACCCTGAACAACTGCTCGGGCGGTACGACGCCGTGGGGCAGCACCCTGCACGGCGAGGAGAACTTCAACCAGTACTTCGCCAACGGCACCCGCCCCACCGACAAGCGCTACGGCCTGAACGCCGCCGCCTCCGAGCGCAAGTGGGAGCGTTTCGACAAGCGCTTCGACGTCGCCCAGGAGCCCAACGAGTCGCACCGCTTCGGCTATGTCGTCGAGTTCGACCCGTACGACCCGGAGTCCACCCCGCGCAAGCACACCGCGCTGGGCCGCTTCAAGCACGAGGGCGCCACCGTCCGCCTCACCGACGACGGCCGCCCGGTCGTCTACACCGGTGACGACGAGCGCTTCGACTACTTCTACAAGTTCGTCGGCTCCAAGCGGATGAAGCACGGTTCGTCCCGCTCCGTGCGCGAGCACAACCTCTCGCTGCTCGACGAGGGCACCCTGTACGTCGCCAAGGTGACCGGTGACTCCCCGGCCATCGAGATCGACGGCACCGGCAAGCTCCCGAACGACGGCGAGTTCGACGGCTCCGGCGAGTGGATCCCGCTGGCCACCGCCACCCGCGACGGCGCGGTCTCGCACGTCGAGGGCATGACCGCCGAGGAGGTGTACGTCTTCACCCGCCTCGCCGGTGACAAGGTCGGCGCCACCAAGATGGACCGCCCCGAGGACATCGAGCCCAACCCGCACACCGGCAAGGTGTACGTGGCGCTCACCAACAACACCCGCCGCGGCACCGCCGGTTCCGCTCCCGTGGACGAGGCCAACCCGCGCATCGGCAACAAGCACGGCCACATCCTGGAGCTCACCGAGCGCTGGAACGAGGCCGACAGCAGGACCTTCGCCTGGAAGCTGTTCCTGGTCGCCGGTGACCCCACCGACCCGGGCACCTACTTCGCCGGTTTCCCGAAGGACCAGGTCAGCCCGATCTCCTGCCCGGACAACGTGGCGTTCGACCCGCACGGCAACCTGTGGATCTCCACCGACGGCAACCAGCTCGGCTCGCACGACGGCCTCTTCGGCGTGGCGACCCGCGGCTCGCGCCGGGGTGAGCTCAAGCAGTTCCTGACCGTGCCGAAGGGCGCCGAGACCTGTGGCCCGCTCGTGCAGAGCCGCCGGGTGCTCGTCGCCGTGCAGCACCCGGGCGAGCTCGACGGTGCCACCGCCGAGAAGCCGCTGAGCGCCTGGCCCGACGGTCCCGGCAAGATCAACCGTCCGGCCGTGGTCGCGGTCTACCGCGAGGACGGCGACGACATCGGCCTGTGACGGCCGGTGGCCGGGAGGCCGGGCGGCAGGGCGGCAGGGGGTCAGCGCGGTGACGCGATGGCCCTCGCCGCCGCCACCTCCTGGCGCAGCGGTTCCAGGACGCTGTCCGCCGGGCCCGTGAGATCCGTGCGGACGGCGACCAGGACCTCCGCCTCGCGCACCCCCTCGGACAGCTCCCGCAGCTGAAGGGTGACCTGCGCGATCTCCGCCTTCGACGGCGGCGCGGCTCCGTGCCGGACACGGACCCGCGCCGCCGTCGTCGCGTCCACGATCCGTTCCACCGCGACCACCAGCGGCCACCAGGCCGCCGCCCGGCGCCCGGTGGGCGGGGGCTCGGTCAGCGCGCGCTGGAACTCGGTACGGATCACCGACAGGTCGCGGTAGAGGCGGCGGCGCATCCGGGCCCGGCCCGCCGGGTCCCTCGTCTCCCCGAACGCCGACTCCACATAGCGGGCCGTGTCCGCGACGGCGTCCGCGAGCCGGTCGCCGACCCGGGTGTGCCAGCTCTCCGGCCACAGCAGATAGCCGGCGACCAGCGCGATGGCGCAGCCCATCAGGGAGTCGACCAGCCGGGGGAGCAGCAGGTCGGTGCCCTGGTGGTTGAGGATGTCCGACAGCAGCAGGATCACCGGGGTGATGGCCGCGGTCTGGTAGCCGTAGCCGCGCGGGGTCAGGGCGGGGATCAGCGGGGCCAGCACCAGCATCACGGGTACGTCCCACCAGCCGCGCGGCACCTCGGCGAGCACGGCCGCCGCGACCACCAGGCCACCGACCGTGCCGAGCGCCCGCAGCAGGGCGCGGGAGAACACCGAGCCGAAGTCCGGCTTGAGGACGAAGGTGATGGTCAGGGCCACCCAGTACGAGCGTGGCACCGCGATGATCGACACCAGCACCTGGGCGATCCCGACGCACAGCGCGAGCCGCAGGCCGTAGCGCCAGGAGGCGGCCGAGAGCATCACGTCCCGCGCGACGCGGGCGGCCCTCACGCGCAGGCCCGCGGGACGGCCGAGCCGGTCGTCGATGCCGCGCGGATCCACGTCCGGGGAGGTGACGACCTCGGCGGTGTGCCGCAGCGCGTGGTCGATGGCCCGGCTCGTCTCGTCGTCGGGGGCGGGCAGCCCCAGACCTATCGGCCCGTGGTAGCCGGTTTGTACGGCCTCGGCGAGGTGGCGTACGGCCTGCGGGACCTCCAGCGGCAGCGGCTTTCCGCGCAGATGGGCGGCCGGGGCGGCCTCCATGACCGGGGTGACCGCGTTGAGCTGGGCGAGCAGACGGGTCAGTTCGGGGCTGCGGCCGTGGTGGCGGGTGCGGCGGGCGAGGACGAGGTCGTAGGCCTGGTTCATGGACTGGGTGACGGCGTGCCGGGCCTCGTCGTAGCCGTCGGTGGCGCAGGCGGCGAGCAGGTCGGCGACGGTGCGGTAGGTGTCGGCGACGGCGGCGCGTTCGGGCACGCCGGAGCGCAGTGGCCAGGCCAGCAGGGCGAGTGCCAGGACCAGCAGGCCGCCGCCGGTCATCAGCACCGGGGCCAGCCACCAGGAGCCCGGCATCGGCAGGCCCGCGCCGACGACGGCGTTCAGCAGCAGCAACAGTCCGGACACGGAGGCGACCGCGCCGATCGTGGAGATCATCCCGGAGACCAGGGCGATGCCGGTGACGGCGGCGACGGCGACCCAGCCGTGGCCGTAGGCGAGCGCGCCGAGGGTGATGCCGATCGCGCCGAAGGCCTGGGGGATCGCGATGTTCAGCAGGCGCATCCGGTACGCGTCGGCGGTGTCGCCGATGACGCCGGACAGGGCGCCCATGGAGGCGAGCGCGCCGTACTCCGGCCGGCCGGCGGCCAGGCCGATCACCAGGGGCAGGGTCATGGCGATCGCGGCGCGGGCCACGGCGGGTTTGTTGACGGGGGTGGTCGGCTGCGCCCGCAGGTTCCTCACCAGCCAGTCAGGTGGGGTGAGGCCGATGGGGAACTCGCGCGACATGCGGCCATTATGGGCCGGGGTGGGGCTCTGACCTGGAGGGGTGTCCATATCCGCGAGGGGTTTGCGAGGTCCGCGGCGGGGTGCGATCTCTGTCTGCCGGGTGCGGGTCGTTCGTGGCCGCTCGCGCAGTTCCCCGCGCCCCTGAGGGGTTGGGTGGTTCGGGTGGGTTGTGGGGTGCGGGGCCGTCGTGGTTGTTCGCGCAGTTCCTCGCGCCCCTTGGGGAGGTGGGTTTCGTATTGTTCGCGCAGGTACCGCGCCGCTTCGAGGCGGCTCGGGTGCACCTCCCCAGGGGCGCGGGGAACTGCGCGACCAGCCACGGGCGGGCCGCAGTCGAAGTCCTTGAGGGGCGCGGGGAACTGCGCGAACAGCCATGGGGCACCCGCGCCCGGCCGGCGACGGAGGTCACACCCCGTCCACCCGCGCCAGCAGCCCGGCGAGGGCCACGTCGAACTCCGCGGGCCGTTCCAGGTTCGGCATGTGGGCCGCGCCCTCGACGACGCGCAGGGCGGAGTCGGGCAGGGCGGCGCGCAGCGCCTCGGCGTCCGCGACGGGTGTGTACTCGTCGTCCGCGCCGACCACGACCAGGGCCGGGACGGCGACCCGGTGTCCCGACAGTCTGGCCGCCGCCCACCGGCGTGCGCCGCTCTCCGCCCTCTACGTGCAGCCCGCCCTGCACAATCCGACCTCGTTCACGATGTCGGACGCGGGTCGGCGCCGACTGGCCGCGCGGGTCGCCGAGTTGGGTGTTCCGGTCGTCGAGGACCGCATCTGGTCCTTCCTGCGGCCCGGTGACACCCCGCTGGCCGCGTACGCCCCGCGGCTGACCCATGTCGTCGACGGTCTGTCCAAGCGCGTGGCCCCCGGACTGACCGTGGGCTTCCTCGTCGTACCGCCCGGCCGGGTCGAGCCGGTGGCGGCCGGCTTGCGTTCGGGCGGCTGGGGCGCGGCCCGGTTCGCGCTGGAGGCGGCCGTGCGCTGGATCGCGGACGGCACGGTGGAGCGGCTGGTCGCGGCCAAGCGAGCGGACGCGGCCGCGCGGCAGCGGCTGGTCGCCGAGCAACTGGCGGGCTTCGCCGTACGGTCCGACCCGCACGCCTACTACGCCTGGTGGGAACTGCCCGCGCCCTGGCGGGCGGACACCTTCACCGCCGCGGCCGCCGCGCACGGCATCGCCGTCACTCCGGGACCGGCCTTCGCCGTCGACCCCGGCCGCACCCCCGACGCGGTCAGGCTCGGGCTCGCGTCTGCTCCTCCGGACGATCTGGCGCGGGCGCTGCGGACGCTCGCCGCCGTCGCCCGGGGCGGACCCGGTCCGCGTAGCGGGTGAGCCAGGTCAGCCCTGCCACCGTGAGACCCAGGGCCAGCAGCAGCCAGGACACCGTGCGCAGGGTCTCGGTGAGGGCGTCGTAGACCGCGCCCGCGGCCGCGGCGGAGACCTCGGCGGGCAGGCCGGTCACGGTCAGATGTCGTCCCACGGCCACCGCGACGCCGAGCAGCGCGCCGCCGAGGGCCGTGCCGAGGGCGGTCGCGGTGACCGCGCGGCGGCGGCAGGTGGCGGCCGCGATCCCGGCGACGGCGAGCACGGCCGCGCTCAGCGGCAGCCAGAACGCGGCGATCTCCAGCACCCTCAACCCCTTCCGCATGCCGCTCAGTTCATCGGCGGGCAGCACGGCCACCGCCCGGTGCGTGACCGGGATGCGCCGGGCCAGCGGCACGTGTTCGGCGGCCAGTTGGTGTTTCACCCGGGCCGTGACCTGCGCCAGGTCCACGGTGACCGGGCCGGCGCCCTCGCCGTGCAGGGCGCGCAGCACGGCGTCGTGCGCGGACCGGTTCGCCTGGTCCCAGCCCGCGCGGAAGGCCGCGGTGCCGGCGAACGACCGTACGGCGTCGCGGAGATAGGACCGGGCGATGCCGGTGCCGGTCTCCCGGGCGAGTCCGTCCCCGACGGTGTCCGCGACCGCGTCCTGCACGGCCGGGTCGTCGGCCAGCGGTCCCATGGCGCGCACATAACGCCCGGTGTCCGCCAGCCCGTACGCCGCCCAGGCCGCCAGCGCGCCGAACGGCAGCAGCAGACAGGCCAGGCCGACGAGGGCGGCGGAGAGGGCGGTTCGCAGACGGGGGGACACGCCTTCCAGCCAAGTCGCGGCCCGCGTGCGGCGCGAGCGGGGCGCGGCCGTACGGGTGCCCAGGCGGCCCAAGGCTCTGGCATATGCCAGATGGGCTTTCAGGTACGGTCCCGAACGGCCCCCGGAACGCCCCGGAACGGGGTCCTAGCTGGGCGTTCCCCCCTCCGGTGGAGGGTTCACCCGAACGGGTGTTTCCTGGTTCTGGGGAAAGGAGGTCGATCATGCGCACCACTCCGGCCCTGCGGACCCTGACCGCGGCCCTGCTCGCAGCAGGTGGCACGCTCGCCGTCGCGGCGGCGGGCACCACGGCGGCAGCGGCGACCCCACCGGCGTACGCCGACGGACAGCACGACGGACACGGCGGCCGATCCCACGATCCGATCTGGGGCACTGTCGTCTCCGGCACCGACCTCAACCTGAGGCAGGCGCCCACCACCCACGCGCCGGTCGTCGGCTCGCTCTCACCGGGCAGCCAGGACCGCGTCCAGTGCAAGGTCATCGGACAGAGCGTCAACGGGAACCCGTACTGGTACTGGCTCGTCGGCGCCCAGGCATGGGCGAGCGCGGCCTTCGTCGAGACCGACGGTCACCACGTGCCGACCTGCGCGGACCCCTGTCCGCAATGGAAGGACGGCGAGTGGACCAACTGGGACGACCCGTTCTGGAACGACTCCTGGAGCGTTTCCGGCTCCGGGTCGTGGAGCGCCTCCGGCTCCGCCACCGGTTCCGGATCGTGGAGCGTGGGCGGCTCATGGAGCTGGAGCGTTTCCGGAGCCTCGTCAGGCGACTGAGACAGTCCCGGTCACCTGGTGAGTGGAGGGATGAGGGAAACGTGGACCCCGGCGACACACCGCCGGGGTCCACGGCCCTCTCCGACAAGCTCGACGGGACAGGCTCGACGGGGTGTCAGGAGATCCGATGCCCCTCGGCGTCCTCGTGCGTGTAGTAGCGGTAGAACAGCACCGCGAACACGCTCGCCGACACCACCAGCGACATCACGACCGAGCGCACGATGGACTCCCCGGTCTGCGCGTACAGGAAGCCGAAGGCACAGCCCGAGAACGCCGCCCACAGCACGGCGTGCAGCTCCCGGGGCAGCCCCGAGGCGACTGCCCGCACAGCGATCCACAGCACCGCGAACGCGACCGTGCTGACGAATCCCAGCAGGATGTTCCATCCGGTGATCTCGCCACCGGCGCGGTTGTTGGCCGCGACCCAGTAGCCGTAGATCAGCCCGAGTGTGACGGGCAGGGCCCAGTGCATGATCTTGTGGGTCCGTGCGCTGAACACGTCGGGCAGCCCGGCGGCGTTGACGCCGACGGGCACGGGTGCCGCATGAGCCATGAGAGGACTCCTCTCTCTCCTCGCCCCCGCCTTCCAGGGCACACCTGTGCGGGGTCGAAGGCAAGTCGATGGTCGCGGTGGTCGCTGCGCGGGCGAGCCGTGGTCACCGCTGGGTGGGGTGGTGGCTGTGTGTCTGTGGGTGCGGGTCGTTCGTGGCCGTTCGCGCAGTTCCCCGCGCCCCTGAGGAGCTGGGTGGCTCGTGCCCGTGCGTGGGTGCGGGTTGTTGGTGGGCGTTTGCGCAGTTCCCCGCGCCCCTGAGGGGCTGGGTGGCTTGTGCCTGTGCGTGGGTGCGGGTTCGTCGTGGCTGGTCGCGCAGTTCCCCGCGCCCCTAAAGACCGGCTGGTCCTCCTGAGGGGCGCGGGGGACGGCGCAGGTTCTTTAGGGGCGCGGGGAACTGCGCGGCTTTTAAGGGGCGCGGGGAACGGCGCAGGCTTTTGGGGGGCGCGGGGAACGGCGCAGGCTTTTGGGGGGCGCGGGGAACGGCGCAGGTTTTTTGGGGGCGCGGGGAACTGCGCGGGTTTTTGGGGGCGCGGGGAACTGCGCAAGCTTTTGGGGGGCGCGGGGAACTGCGCAGGGTTTTAGGGGGCGCGGGGAACTGCGTGGGTGGGGTGCGAACGGGCGCGGTCGGGTATGGACAGGACCCCGCCACTCAGCGCGCCCTCAGCGGAGCGGATGCGGCGCGTCCGGGCACATGCTTCGCTGAAGCCGTGAGCGGTGACGGCGGGCGGCGGCTGCTCGACCGGTATCCCCGGGCCGGGCACCGGGATGCCGTGCCCCGCAACGAACTGCTGCGGATCGGCGGTCACAGCGTCGCCTGGGTCCCCCCGCTGGTGCTGCTCATCGCCATCGTCGCCATCGACTACCAGACCCCGCGCGGCTTCCGGATCATCTCCTGGCTGGTGCTCGTGCCGGGCATCGCCGCCGCGATCTGCGGGCTGCGCGGCACCGTCGTCTACGCCGTGCTCGCCCCGGCCGTCTACCTGCTCGCCGACAGCACGCTGCCGGGCCAGTATCAGGCCGGCATGGCCGACTTCGTCCTCGCCACGCTCGGCGGCCTCCTCGCCATGGCCGCGTGCGGGGTCCGGGTCCGCGGGGAGCGCCGCATGGTGCACATGCGGGACATCGCCGACGCCACCCGCCGCACGGTGCTGCGCCCGCTGCCCCCCGGCTTCGGCGGCCTCGACCACGCCTTCGTCCACCTCGCCGCCGACACCGACGCCCGCGTCGGCGGGGACTTCTACGACATCCAGCCCGGCCCGCACGGCACCCGGGTGCTCCTCGGGGACGTCCAGGGCAAGGGCCTGGCCGCGGTGGACGTGGCGGCCGCGCTGCTCGGCACCTTCCGCGAGGCCGGGTACCACGAGGCGGACCTGGGCACGGTCGCCGACCGACTGGAGGTCCGGATGATCCGGCACCGGGCCCGTCTCGCCGAGCTCGGCAGTTCGGAGGGCGACCGCTTCGCCACCGCGGTCCTGCTCGCCTTCCCCGACGAGGCCCCGGACACGGTCGACGTGATCGTCTTCGGCCACGATCCCCCGCTGATCGTCGGCCCGCGCGGCGTACGCGCCCTCCCGCCCGGCGACACACTCCCCCTAGGCCTGGCCGAACTCAAGTCCGCAGCCGGCCCGCCGCCGGTCAACCGCGTGCCCCTCGGCCCCGGCGAGACGCTGTTGATGACCACCGACGGCGTCACCGAGGCCCGCGACCGCCACGGCGTCTTCTACCCCCTTGAGGACGAGGTCGCCGGGGTCGTGGCCGCCGATCCACGGACCGTCGAACCGCACCGCCTGGTGACCTTCGTCCGGGACGGGACGCTGCGGCACTGCGGCGGCAGACTGGCCGACGACACCACCGTGTTCGCCGTCCGGCGGCTGCGCTAGCGGACTCGCCCCCCGACGCCCTGTGTCGCGACCCGTTACGGTGTGGCACCGGTACGTGATCTACAGGGAGGCGACCATGCCCGGAACCGTGCTGCTGCTCGCGGCCTCGCCGGTGGGCCGGGGCAGATTCGTGGACGCGGCCTCGGTGCTGCCGGTCCTCGCGGCCGTGGCGCCCGCCGTGCTGGCCGGCACGGACACCGCGAACGTCGTCGAACTCGCCGACCCGCTGGACCCGCAGGCCGTGCTGACCCGGCTGCGCGCGGCCGCGGCCGCCCCGGGCCCGCTCACCGTCTTCGTCAGCGGCCAGCTCCAGCTCGACCGCCGTCAGCGCCTGCCCCACCTGGCCCTCGCCCGCACCACCCCGGCGACCGTGCGCTACACGGCCCTGCCCTGGCACTGGTTCCGGGAGGAACTGCGGCTGCGCTCGCCCGGGACCACGACGCTGGTGATCGACCTGCACGCGGACGCCGAGGCCTGGGAGCACCTGACGGCGCACCCCCTGGACTGCGGCCGCGACACGGCGGTGTACGGGCGCCTCGCCCCGCCGCCGGGCAGACGGACCGTGGCGCGGCCCTCGTACATGAAGGCCGTCGCGAGCGTGCTGCGCAGCGGTCACCGGCCGCCGCTGGAGCGGCTGCACGAGGAGGCGCTCGGCCGGGTGGCAGCCGAGGGCGAGACCGTCGGGACGGTGCTGAGCACGTGCCCGCCCGCCGCTCCCGGTGATCCGCACGTGGCGCTCACCAGCGCCGTGCGGGCCGGGCGGCACGCCGACGCCGACGCGCTGGCCGCCGGGTGGGAGCAGTCGGCCGTACGGGCGCACGGGCCCGGGTCGGCCGAGGCGCTGCACTGGACGGAGGTGCGGGCCGATCTGGCGATGCTGGCCGGGGACCCGGTGCGCAGCTGCCACACCTGGCTGGCGGTCGCCGCCGCGCGGCTCGCGGCCGGGCAGGCGCCGGACGCGCCCGCCGTGGAGGCGGCGGCCGACCGGGCGCATCACCAGTGGGGCCGTATCGACGACGGAGCGCGGGCCCGTGAACTCGGACCCGCGCTCGCGGAGTTGCGCTCCAGGGTGCCCGGTCGCAGGCAGGGCGCCCTGGAGGATGTGCGCGGGCGGCTCAGCCGGCTGGAGCCGGTGCCGCCGCCCGGCGCGGTTCAGTTCGTGAAGTAGAAGTACTTCCAGGCTCCGTGGGTGGTGGAGTTGACCGAGTCACCCGAGCTGCCGTTGATGTACGAGGCGCGGGCCCGCAGGCGCCAGCCGGTCTCGTGCGGGCCGAGCAGCTCGACCTTGGAGACGCCGGTGGAGCTCAGCGGGAAGTAGTAGCTGTTCGCGTCGTACCACGTGCCCTGGTAGTAGATCTCGAACGCGAGCTTCTGCTGACGGCCGGGGTACTTCGACATGACCGTGGTGAAGATCGGGTTCTTGGACTTCTTGTAGAAGTGGTAGGTCTGACCCCACGTGGACTTCTTCTGGTAGTAGCCCGTGAGGCCCAGCGAGACCCGCACCTTGGCGCCGACCGTGCTGGTCACCGTGCGCGGCTTGTAGCGGGAGTCGCCCGCGAACTTCGCGGTGATCTTGGCGTCGCGGGTCATGTCCAGGACGACCGAGAGGTTGCCGCTGGAGTTCACCGTGCCGGACCTCACCAGCCGGTTGGGCTTGTCCGCGCCGAACGGGTCGGCCCAGATCTCGACCTTGCGGTTCTTGTACGTGGTGCCCAGGTGCGCGGTGAAGCGTACGTCCGCGCCGTAGCTGTACACCTTGCCGTTGTTGTTCAGCGTCAGCGCGGGCGTGGCCCGGGAGACCTCGACGCTGTCCGTCGCGGAGGCGGCGAGGTGGGTGGCGTCACCGGCGTACGTCACCTTGTACGTGACCCTGGCGCCGGACAGCGGGGTGTCGCTGAAGGAGAACTTGCCGCCGGTGCCGAGGGACTTGGTGCCCAGGGACTTGCCGTTCGGGGACTCCAGGTCCGTGCGCACGACCGTGATCGGCGTGCCCGCGGGCAGCTTGGAGCCGGAGACCAGCGTGCCGCTGACCGTGAGGGGCTTGGCGCGCGGGGCGGTCGTCGGGACGTTGACCGTCGCCGTGGTCGGGTACTTGCGCGGCTCGTCGATGCGGCGGAAGCGGGTGCTGTCGCTGTTGCCGGTGAGCACGAACAGCTTGGCGCCGTCGGCGGACCAGTTCAGCTGGTGGCCCCACTCCGGCATCCACTGGTGGGTCAGGTTGCGCACGCTGGCGGGCTTGGCCGCGCCGCCGCTGAAGACGTACGTGTCGCCGAGGTCGTCCACGTCACGGACGGTCGCGGCGACCGTGCCGTCGGGGGCGACGTCCACCATCAGCGGCTGGTCCTTGGTGGGGTAGGTGCGCACCACGGACAGGTCGGACAGGCGGTACTCGGTCACCGCGCGGGAGCCGGGCCCGGCGACGACGACCGACTGGCCGTCCGGGGTGAGCGCGGCGTCCCGGTGGAAGCCGCCCGGGGTGGCGGAGACCTTGATCGCCGGGGTGCCCGTGGCGACGTCGTAGACGACGATCGGGGCCGAGCTGATGTGACCGTCCAGGGCGACGAGCGTGTTCGCGTTGTCCGGGTCGGCGTACAGCATGGGCGGGCCGGACCAGTCGTGCCCGCCGTCGAGGCCGAGGCGGACGGTCGGTGCGTCGGCGGCGGCGGCCTGCGCGGAGCGGGCCTGCGCGGCGGACGGCGTGTCCGCCGGGTCCGGGGTCTCGGTCGACGTCTCCGTGTCCGTCGGGTCCGGGGTCTCGGCCGGCGTGGTCGTCTCGGTGTCCGTCGGGCTCGGCGTGTCCGTCGGGTCCGGCGTGTCCGTCGGGTCCGGGGTCTCGGTCGGCGACGGCGTGTCCGTCGGGGTGTCTGTCGGGTCCGGGGTCTCCGTCGGGGTGTCCGTCGGCTCCGGGGTCTCGGTCGGCTCCGGGGTCTTCGGGATCAGGTCGACCGCGCCGAGACCGGAGTCCCACTGGTCGCCGTAGCCGAACCAGATCGTGCCCTCGGTGTAGGCGACGGTGGACGGGATGGTGCCGGTGCCCGTCGGGTACTCGGCGGTCTGCACGAGCAGCTCGGTGTCGATCGCGACGATCTTGTCGGCGCCCTGGACGGCCGCGTACAGGGTCTTGGCGTCCGGCGTCAGCACGAGATCGCGGACCTGCGGCAGACCGGTGAACGTCTTGACGACCGTGCCGGAGTAGTCGGTGACGACGATCCGGTTCTGGTACCGGTCGCTGAAGAAGATGCGCTGGTGGACGCCGTCCACGACGCTGTCGTCCGCCTCGGACACGGCGACCGGCCGGTCCGTGTCGGCGATCGCGGGCGTCGAGGTGAGGACGGCGGAACTGAAGAGGACCGCCAGGGCGGTGGCGGCCGGGAGAGTGCGGATACGCACGCTGGTTCCCCCCGGAACAAAAGAAAGGTGGGCCTCGCGGCAGTGGCGGAGCTGCTGTTGTGGGCGCTCTGTGTGCCGCGTGTGGCGATTGAGCGAAGAGTAAAGGATGGTGCTGACATCGAATCCTGCGGGGGTGCGTCGGGCAACGGAATTTTTGGGATTCCCGTGAGCACAGGGGAGTTGCCTCGTTACGCTGGGCGACATGGTTCACGTGCGCGAACTCGACCCGAACGCCTCGCCCTTGGACTACTTCGGCTATGAGCTCCGCAGAAAGCGGGAGGAAGCGGGCCTGACGCTGAAGGAACTGGGCGGCGTTCTCTTCTGCACGGGGTCTCTGATCGGCCAGATCGAGACCGCGTTGAAAGTGCCGCAACGGGAGTTCGCCGAACGGGTGGACGCGGCGTTGATGACCGACGGGTTCTTCTCGCGGCTGGTGGGGTTGGTTCTGCGGAGCCAGTTGCCCAGCTGGTTTCAGGCTTACGCCGAGATGGAGGGCAAGGCCACGTTCATCTCCTCGTATCAGTGCCAGGTGGTGTACGGGCTTCTCCAGACGCCGGAGTACGCTGCCGCACTCTTCGAAGTGGACCACCCCGGCAGGATCGACGAGCTGGTCGCGGCCCGCGTGGATCGGCAGCGGATGCTGGAACGCGAGCAGCCCCCGTCGTTGTGGGTGGTTCTCGACGAGTCGGTGCTGTATCAACTGGTCGGCGACCGTGACGTCATGCGCGGCCAACTCGCCAACCTGCTGCGCTATCGGAACAACCCCTGGGTGCACATCCAGGTGCTGCCTTACGAGGTGGGCGCACACACGGGAATGATGGGCTCGTTCAACGTCCTTCGCTTCGACGACCACCCCGATCTCCACTACTGCGAGAGCTACGACCAAGGGCACATGACCGCCAATCCGCAAGTGATCAGGGAGCGTTCGGTCGGCTACGCTCGCTTGCAGGCCGCTGCCCTCTCGCTGGAGGACTCGGCCGACCTGATCACCCGCGTGATGGAGGAACGCTATGCAGAACAGCCTGGATCCGAACCGCGCTGACTGGCGTAAATCTTCGTACAGCGGGACAAGCGGCGGTGACTGCGTCGAATGCGCCCCCCGCGGAGCCGCGCGCTGGCGCAAGGCCTCGTACAGCGGAAACACCGGCGGCGACTGCCTCGAAGTCGCCGACACTCCCTGCACCATCGCCGTGCGCGACTCCAAGAACCCCGCTCACGGCACCCTGTCACTCTCCCGCGAGGCCTGGGACGCCTTTCTCGGCCACCTGGCCCGCTGACTGCGCTCTCGTCGGCACGGCGCTGGACGCCGTGATCAGGGCGACCGCCGCGATGATCGCGGCGGCGAACGCGCGGGCGAGTCGCGCCGGTGGGCGTCCGTTGCGGGGCATGGAGCGGTAGAGCACGGCAACCTCGCAATACAGCGACCGGTTAAGCACCCTTAATTCGGTCTCCAACCTAGGGGGTTCCGGAGCCCGGCCGGAAGAGGGAAATTGATGGCCGGGCTCCGGACGGGAGTCTGATCAGCGGAGCAGCCAGGTCAGGGAGTTGGTCGCTGACACGAGCGCTGACGGGTCGCGCAGGGACGCCGACCCGTCAGTCACCGTGGCCCTGACGGTGTGCGGGCCGCGGCCCCGGATGCCCAGTTCGGCCGGCGTGACCGAGAGGTCGCCCGTCGCGCGGTCGACCCGCTTGCCGTCGGCGTACCAGGTGAGGCGAGGCGCCGCCAGGCCCGTGAGCGGGGCGAGCTCGACGGTGAGGCGGGTGCCCCGGGACACGGGGGCCGTGGTCGGCGTGCGCGGCGTCAGCGTGTCGGCGTGGGCGTAGAAGCCGGCGATCATCGCCTCGCGGCCGACGAGGTTGAATTCCGTCGAGGTCAGGGTCCGCATGATCGAGGTGTCGGTCGGTCGGAAGACGCCCGTCTCGTAGTAGCCGCCGCCCTCGTACGTGCCGACGGGCGAGCCCGTGGGGTCCTGCTCGCCCACCCAGCGGTGCCACTTGGCCGAGCCGAGGTCGCGGTGGGTGGAGAGGTTGATGTCGGGCGCCTCGGGGCCGGGGTAGGCGCCGTAACCGGCGTACTGGTACTCGTCGGCCAGGTTGCCTATGGAATGGCCCAGTTCGTGCGCGCCGATGAGGTAGGAGCGCTCGTTGTCGGAGGACATCGTGGCGATGCCCCGGTAGATCGCGCCGTCCGGGGGCGTGGTGAAGGTGTAGCCCGCGCCGCCGTACTTGGTGGAGTTGGCGACGACGAAGACGATGTCGGCGGCCGGAGCGCGGTTCGCCTGGGCGGTCACCGCGTCGGTGTCCACGCAGAGCAGGCGCTCGATCTCCTCGCAGAAGAAGTACGAGCCGAGGGCAGTGTCGCGGGTGACGTCGGCCGTGGGGTCGCCCGAGACGCCGGAGACCGGGGAGGCCGCCTCGACCAGCCAGATGTTGAACAGGCCGCGGTAGCTGCGGTACGGCTCGATCGCGAAGATCGCGTCCAGCGAGCGCCGGGCGTCGGCCGTGAAGTCGCCCTGTTCGGCGGCCGTGTAGCCGTCACCGATGACGACGAGGTCCAGGCGGGCCTTGGTCGGGCCGGTCCGCTGGAGCGGCTTGACCGGTGCGGTGGCGGGGGCCGCCGTGCGGTGGGCGCTGTCCTCGACCTCCACATGGCGGGGCCTGGCGTGCGGGCCCGCGAAGTACTCCACCTCGTGGGTCTCGCCTCTGGGCGCGGCCTGTGCCGCCGGGGCCGCCGTGCCCGCCGCCAGCAGGGCCGCCGTCGCGGCCAGGCCCGCGCCGAGCGAGGTCAGCCGGCGTTTCCTTGCGTCTCCGGTCACCGCAACCCCTCGAAAGCAATCGATTAAATGCGCTTAAGTGATTGATTAAGTTAGGGGCGGCAGGGGTAACGCACAAGGAGGAGAAAAGAGTTGGGTGCATTGATCGGCAAGCGGACTGTTGATAAGTGGACTTACTGGCATGATTGAGTGCATGCCTGAGCGGGACGATCCCGAGACCATCGGTCGCCGTGTGCAACAGTTGCGCCGTGAACGCGGGTTGACCCAGAAGCAGTTGGCCGAACCCGCGTACACGCCCGCGTACATCTCCACACTGGAGGCCGGGCGCGTGCGGCCCTCCGACGACGCGCTGCGCCATCTCGCCGCGCGGCTGGGCGTCGGCTTCGAGGAGCTCGCCACCGGGCGTCCCGCCCATCTCGCCACCGGCCTGCGGCTGCGGCTCACCGAGGCCCAGCGCACCCTGGCCGAGGGCGAGGCCGACGAGGCCGCCGGGCTCTACACCGCGCTGCTGGCCGAGGCCGAGACGCACAATCTGGTGGACGAGCAGGCCACCGCCCTGCTCGGACTCGGCGAGTGCGGCCTGGACACCGGGGACATCGTCGCCGCCCGCGAGTACTTCGAACGCGCCGAGCAGGTGCTGTGCGGCCGGCCGCTGCCCGCCCGGGTACCGGCGCTCAGGGGCCGCGCGGTCGCCCACTACCTCGCCGGTGAACTGCGCTACGCCGTCTACCTCCTGGAGTCCACCCTCGACGAGCTGAACCGGGGCGGACTGCACGACCCGGACGCCCTGCTGCTGCTCTACACCGGGGTCATCGCGCCGTACATGGACATGGGCGCGCACGCCCGCGCCGCGCAGGCCGCCGAGTTCGCGCTCGCGCTGGCCCCACGGGCGGGCGATCCGGCGCTGGTGGCCCGGATGCACCGCTCGGTCGCCCGGACACTGCTGGCCGAGGGCCGGGTCTTCGAGGCCGACGCCTCACTGGCCAAGGCCGCCGAGATGTACCGCCAGCTGAAGATCCGCACCGAGCTGGCCAACTGCCACTGGATGCGCGGCTATGTCTGCGCCCAGAACGGCGAGCTGGAGAAGGCCGAGAACGAGCTGCGGGCCGCCCAGGACATGCTCGCCTCGCAGCGGTCCGCCCTCTACAGCAGTCAGGTCGCCGTCGAACTGGCCGACGTGCTGCACCGGCGCGGCCGCTCCGAGGAGGCCGGTGAGCTGCTGCGCACCGTGCTCGACGACCTGTCCTCGGAGCGCGGCGCCGTGCACGCCGCGGCCGCCCACCGGCTGCTCGGCATCATCGCCGAGGACGCCCGTGACACCGAGGCCGCCGAGGAGCACTACGTGCGGGCGCTGAGCCTGCTGGAGCGGGCGGGGGCGGCCGGGGACCTGGCCGACCTGTGCCGGCTGCTCGGGGACCTGCTGCGGCGCACCGGCCGTGTGGAGGCCGCCCTGGACGCCTACCGCACCGGCCTCGGCCACCGCACGGCCCCGGGCACCACGACGCTGGGCCCCGCGCCCGCCCAGCCGCCGCTGTGACGCCGCGCGGGATCACACCTGGACGCGGCCCTGCTTGCGGACCTCCGCCAGCCGTTGCGCGCCCAGGCCCACCGCCGCCTCCAGCGCCTCGGGCGGAACGTCGCCCAGGCCGCCGGTGGTGACGGTGAACGCGTCCTCGCCCACCCGGGCCGCGGCCGCCAGCAGGGTCAGGGTGACCCATTCGCCGTCGGTCTCCTCGCTGACCGTCACCAGCAGGCCCTGACGCGCGTCCCCGACCTCCGGCAGCGGGATGCCGTCGACCGTCACCGACAGCGGGGTCCCGCGCGAGGAGGTCGCCGTGAACCGGCCGCACTTGCCCGGCAGCCCGCCCAGCCAGGCGAGCGCCCGGTCCACCTCCGCGGGGGGCTGGGCGGTGACCTGGTGGCGCAGCTGGGCCTCGTCCCAGCCGTCGTCCAGGCCCACCGCCGCACGGGCCGGGGCGCCGAGCAGCTCGTCCGTGTAGAGCGCGTCCAGCAGCCGTCCGCAGTCCGGCTGCGCGGCCTTCGCCTTCAGGAACGCGTCCCGCCAGGTCGCCGCGCCCTGCGTCGGTGTCCACGGCTCGCCCAGATCCGCCTCGCTGATCAGGGCCGCGTGGGCCTGCGCCTCGGTCAGGGCGGGTGCGCTGGGCGGCGGGGCGGGGGTGGATGTGCTCGATGCGGGCGTGGTGGCCTTCTGCCGGGCTGCGGGGGCGGTCGTGGTGCAGGCCGTGGCGGCCAGCACCGTGCCCAGCAGGGAGGCGAGGAGGGCGCTCGGGATCGCGGGGCGGGTCATCGGGGGTGCCTCCGGGGGGACTTGCGGCGGTGGACGTAGATCAACGGCACCATCGCGTCGCCCCCGCCACCAGCGCGGCGACCCGTCCGGGTGACCGGCCCGGGCCGGCGTGGCTCGTGCGTGTGTGTGGGTGCGGGTGGCCGACGGCCGTTCGCGCAGTTCCCCGCGCCCCTTGGGGGGCTTGCGTGCGTTTGCGGGTGCGGGTGGTCGGCGGCCCTTCGCGCAGTTCCCCGCGCCCCTGAGGAACTGCGTGGCTCGTGCGTGTGTGTGGGTGCGGGTGGCCGACGGCCGTTCGGAACGGTCGCGTCGGAGATGCCACCGCAGGGCCGGTTCGCGCGTCTTGTTCCCCGGTGACGATGTCGCCGCCGGGGGCCGTGGACAGGGGGACCTCCGGCACGACCGGCCGCGGGAGCCAAAAGCTCCTTCGGACCGTCAGGGATACGGGGGACCCGACAGCCGTGCGCTTGACACCTTTCACTCACCGTGACGTGGGGCGACCGGCCGTGGCCGCGCTGGCCTTCGCGACGGTCGCCGCCGCCGTCGTCCTCGGCCGCCCCGGCCTGAACACCGTGGTCGGCTGCGGGTACGGCAGCGAGCCGTGGCCCTCCCAGACGGCCCGGGACTGGGTGACGTACGCCGACCACGTGGTCGTGGCGACACCGGCCGGCGAACAGGACACCGGGCGGCAGGACTACGACCGCGGCCCGGTGGCCTACACCGTCGACCGGCTGGTCGCCTTCCGTACCGAGGGCGTCCTGTGGAGCACCGAACGCCCCCGCCACGCGATCGGCCGCGACTTCGACATGGTCGCCCCGGGCTGGCGGGTCCCCAGGGCGACCGGCGAGCGCGTCGAGGCGACCACCGGTGACGCGCCACGCCTGGAGACCGGCCACACCTACCTCCTCGCCCTGCGCTGGGACGAAGGCGGCTGGACCGTCCTCGGCGAGGGCGCCGCCGTGCCCTTCGACGACGGGGTCGCGGGCCGCGGCGAGTGGTGCGGGCGGGTCCTTACCGAGGCGGACGTGGCCGCAGCGGAGCGCTTCTCCCGCAAGGACGACCGAAGCCTGGAGAAGGCGCTGCTGGGCCGGGGAGAGGCGGCGGTGAGCAGGGAACTGGCGCGGGCGGAGGGCAGATGAGCGGCACCGGGTGAGCGCCCGTGCCCGCGGCGCCGGGCGGGCCTCAGCTCACCAGCGCCATCTCGTGGTCGGTGCCGTTCAGGCGGCGACCCGCGTCCTGCGTGCACGTCACGATGTCCTCGATGCGCACACCGAACCGGCCGGGCAGGTAGATGCCGGGCTCGATGGAGAAACACATGCCGGGGACGAGGGGCTGCTCCTCGCCCTCGACCATGTACGGGGGCTCGTGCGTGGTGACGCCGATGCCGTGGCCGGTGCGGTGGATGAAGTACTCGCCGTAGCCGGCCTTCTCGATGACCGCGCGGGCCACCCGGTCGATGAGCTGGCAGGCCACGCCCGGCCGTACCGCCTCGAAGGCCGCCTGCTGGGCCTCCTGGACGATGCCGTGGACCCGGCGCTCCTCGCCGGTGGGCTCGCCCACGTGGACGGTGCGGGTGGTGTCCGAGCCGTAGCCGTCCAGCAGGCCGCCGAAGTCCAGGACGACCATGTCGCCGTCCTCGATGACCCGGTCACCTGCCTCATGGTGCGGGTTCGCGCCGTTCGGGCCGGAGCCGACCACCGTGAAGTCCACCTGCTCGTGGCCGTGCTCGCGCAGCAGCCGGGCCAGGTCGGCGGCCACGTCGGTCTCCCGCCGGCCGGCGAAGCGCAGCGACAGCAGCTCCCGGTACGTGGCGTCCGCCGCCGCGCCCGCCGCCGCCAGCCGCGCCACCTCGTGCTCGTCCTTCACCGCGCGCAGCAACGGCAGGGCCGTGGTCAGGGCGCGGTACGAGGTCATCGGCAGGGCCTCCTGCAGGCCGAGCAGATGCAGCGCCCAGGCCGAGTCGGAGACGCCGTAACGGGCGTTGGGGCGCAGCAGGCCGGCCGCGGCCGCGTAGGGGTCCTGGCCGTCGCGCCAGTCCGTCACGCGCAGGGCGCTCGCGCCGGACGCGGCCTCGGCGTCGGGACGCTCCAGCGCGGGCACGAGCAGGCGGGGCTGGGCGTCGGGGGTGAGGACGAGGAGCGTGAGGCGCTCGGTGAGGGCGGTGGGCTGGTACCCGCACAGCCACACCATGTCGGGGCCGGGCGTCACCAGCAGCCCGGCCAGGCCCGCCTCGGCCGCGTCATGGGCGGCGCGGTTCATGCGTTCGGCGTACACCTGCTCGGTGAAGGGCGGGGGTGCCTCGGTCATGGTGTCGTCCCCTCGTCGGGCCGTCCGCGGTCGTCGCCTCGTGCCGCGGTGCTCTCTCCATTGGACGGGCCTTTCGCGTCGGCCGCGCGCGCAAACGACGCCGAACGGGTGATCTGGCGGGTCGGTGCGAGCGCCGCGCCGAACACCATGGCGTCTCGACCCCGCGGTCGGGCGGGTGGCTCGTACCTGTCCGCGCAGTTCCCCGCGCCCCTGGGGGTGGGTGCGGGCACGTCGTGGCTGTTCGCGCAGTTCCCCGCGCCCCTTGGGGGGTGGTCCTGGGGGGTGGTTCGTATGTGCGGGCACGTTGTGGTTGTTCGCGCAGTTCCCCGCGCCCCTGGGGTGGTGGGTGGCTTGTGGGTGTGTGGGGTGCGGGTGGTCGGTGGTTGTTCGCGCAGTTCCCCGCGCCCCTTGGGGGGTGGTCCTGGGGGGTGGTTCGTATGTGCGGGCACGTTGTGGCTGTTCGCGCAGTTCCCCGCGCCCCTGAGGGGGCGCCCGGGTGGTTTCCAGGGGTGTCGGTGGGCTCGGCGGCGCGTCAGGCCCCGCTCCGGCGGATTCACCCGGACGGCTCACCCGCCCTGCGCCCCCACCGCAACCCCCCGACCCTGGGCTCAACATCAACCGCAGCCGAGGGAGGGCCCGATGGCGTCGACGGACGTCCCCGCGGGGACAGCGAAGACCGGCCACGCCACAACCTCGCCAACGGCGCCACCGGCCCCGGCATGCTCGACGTCGTCCAGGAGGACATCGATGACCTGGAGACCGACGACACGGTGAGGCGGTGACCGGATGATGACCGAACTCGCCCGGAAGATCGCGGAGTTGATGCCGCGCGCGAAGGACGACCTCGCCGAGCTCGTCTCCGTCCCGTCCGTCGCCGATCCCCGCCAGTACCCGCCGGAGGAGTGCCGGCGGGCCGCCCAGTGGGTCGCCGACGCCTTCGCCGAGGTGGGCCTGCGGGACGTCCACCTCGCCGAGACGCCCGACGGCAGCCACGCCGTCCTCGGCCACCGCCCGCCCCCGCCCGGCGCGCCCACGGTCCTGCTCTACTGCCACTACGACGTCCAGCCCCCGCTCGACGACGACGCCTGGACCACCCCGCCCTTCACGCTCACCGAGCGCGACGGCCGCTGGTACGGGCGCGGCGCCGCCGACTGCAAGGGCAACATCGTCATGCACCTCACCGCCCTCAGGGCGCTCGGCGACGACATCCCGGTGGGCATCAAGTTCGTCGCCGAGGGCTCGCAGGAGCAGGGCACGGGCGGGCTGGAGGAGTACGTCACCCAGCACAGCGAGCAGTTCCACGCCAACGCCCTGCTGGTGTGCGACACAGGCAACGCCGAGGTCGGCACCGGCACCGCCACCGTCTCGCTGCGCGGCCTGACCAATGTCGTGGTCACCGTCGACACCCTGCGCGGCGAGGTCCACTCCGGCATGTTCGGCGGCCCCGCCCCCGACGCGCTGGCCGCGCTGATCCAGCTGCTGGGCACCCTGCGCGACCCGGAGTCCGGGGCCACCCGCATCGCCGGGCTGGACTGCGAGGGCGTGTGGGACGGCGTCGGCTACGACGAGGAGCAGTTCCGCGCGGACGCCGGCGTGCTGGACGGTGTGCGCCTCACTGGCACCGGCACCGTCGCCGACCGGCTGTGGGCGCGGCCCGCGGTCACCGTGCTCGGCATCGACTGCCCGCCCGTGGTCGGCTCGGCGGCCGCGGTGCCCGCCACCGCCCGCGCCCGGGTCGGTCTGCGGGTGCCGCCCGGCATGGACGTGGGCGCCGCCCGCGAGGCCCTCGCCCGGCAGCTCACCGGGGCCGCGCCCTGGGGCGCCCGGGTGACGGTAGAGACGGAGAGCTCCGGCGCGCCCTTCCGCGCCGCCACGCACGGCCCCGCCTACACCGCGCTGGGTACGGCGATGCGCGAGGTGTACGGCAAGCCGCTGGCCTTCCTCGGCCAGGGCGGGTCGATCCCGCTGTGCAACGTGCTCGCCGCAGCCTATCCGCGCGCGGAGATCATCCTGATGGGAGTGGAGGAGCCGCGCTGTCTGATCCACGCCCCGAACGAGAGCGTGGACCCGCGCGAGATCGAGCACATGGCGCACGTGGAGGCGCTGTTCCTCCAGGAGTTCGCGCGCCTCGCCCACCGCTGATCATGCCCGACCGGATCGAATCTCTTAGGGGCGCGGGGAACGGCGCAATCTTTAGGGGCGCGGGGAACTGCGCGACCGGCCACGCACGGCCCGCCGCCGAAGTCCAGGTCCAGACAGGCCTAGTACCGCACGGCCCGCCGCCGAAGTCCAGGTCCAGACAGGCCTAGTACCGCACGGCCCGCCCCACCTCGGCCTTCACCTCGCCGGACAGGTCGCGATTGCTGGTGGCGGTCGCCTTCCCGGTCTCACCCGAGGGCACGTCGGACAGCGTGACGACCACCGTATCGAGCAGATTGCCGCTCGTGTCGGTGAAGTTCACCTGCACCGCGAAGGACTTGGCGGAGCCCGCCGAGTTGTGCGCGCTCACCCCGACGGTGGCCCGGCCCGCGGAGTTGATCTGCGGCTCGGCCAGCCGGACGTCCTTGCTGACATCCGTCCCGCCCTTGATGTCGTCCAGCTTCCTGCCGGCCTCCGCGGTCGCAGACGCCAGCGCCTCCGGGGCCTGGGAGGCGGCGGACGCCACCTTCGACGCCGCCGACTGCACGGCCGAGGCGGCCTCGCTGACGGTCGACGAGGGGCTGTCGTCGTCCGAGCAGGCCGTCACGGCCGTACCGAGAATCAGGATCACCGCGGCACCGGCCGCCCGGCGGGTGAGGGAACCCGGCATGTCGCCTCCAAGGGTGCAAAGTCCCCTCCAGTGAAGGCCGCCGGGCACCCCTCCGCATGCCCGGGGCGGCCGTACGGCGCAATCCCCGGCGGCGGGCGGGGCGAGGCCGCACAACCCTGACGGCCCCGCGACGGTCAACAGGGCATGTCCGAGAGACACCCTGGACCGCATCGACGAGATCGTGGACCCGGGCACCGACCTCTACCGCGCGGACGGGGCGTGGCAGCCGCCGTCGCTGACGGACAGGTCGCAGCGCAGGCGCGCGGAGGCGGACCGCCCGGCGGGCACCTGAGCGAACGGGGCATGGGTGCGCCCCCGTGCCCCGCTCCCGAGAGGACCCCGCCCACCTCTAAGGTCATAGCCAGGCAAAGAGGATGCGGGAGAGCCGCCGACAGTGACCGGCCACAGAGGGAGTGCCGGGCTTCCGCACCACTGGTACGGGCAGCGCGTGGGCGGGGAAAGGCCGCGAAGCGGCACATCGGCCGGAGAGCCGAAAACGGCGGGCACGACAGAGGGAGACCGCATGACGTCACCACAGCCAGTCCTGGACCCCCCGACCTCGGCGGCGACATTCCTCATAGTCACGGTGAAAGAGGGCGGCGAACCCCAGACCCGCGCCCTGCTCGCCGAGTTGGAATCCCTGACCAGGGCCATCGGCTTCGGTCACCCCGCCGCCCGCCTCACCTGCGTCACGGGAATCGGCTCCCTCGCCTGGGACAGGATCACCGCGGGCGCCCCCCGCCCGCCGGGGCTCCACCCCTTCCGTGAACTCGCGGGCCCCCGCCACCGCGCCGTGTCCACGCCGGGCGACCTGCTCTTCCACATCCGCGCCGACCGCCAGGACCTCTGCTTCGCCCTCACCACGGAGATCCTCAAGCGACTGTCCGACCTGGCGACCGTCGAGGACGAGGTGCAGGCGTTCTCCTACCTCGACTCCCGCAATCTGCTCGGCTTCGTGGACGGCACCGAGAACCCCGTGGGCCCGACCGCCGCGGAGACGGCCCTGATCGGCGCCGAGGAACCGGGGTTCGAGGGCGGCAGCTACGTGATGGTGCAGAAATACCTGCACGAGGTGGACGCCTGGGAGAAGCTCACGGTGGAGGAGCAGGAACACGCCATCGGCCGCACCAAGTTGACCAACCTGGAGATCAACGCGCCCGGCTCCCACGTCGACGTGAACACCCTCACCGACCCGGACGGCGCCGAACTCCGCATCCTGCGCGGAGCGATGCCCTTCGGCCGCCCGGGACGCGGCGAGTTCGGCACGTACTTCATCGCCTACGCCCGTGACCCGGAGGTCACGGAGACGATGCTGAGGCGGATGTACCTGGGCACACCGGAGACCGGCCCGGACCCGCTGCTGGACTTCTCCCGCGCGGTCACCGGCACCCGGTTCTATGTGCCGTCGGCGACGTTCCTCAGGCAGTGCGACCGACACGCCACCTGAGCGTCTTCGCGGGCCTCGGCTGCCGCGCCAGCACGGTCACACGGTGCAGGTTGCAGCCGTCGGCCACGGCCCGCGTCCCGTCCGTCTGCTGGGCCTTGAGGGCGACGCTCACGAGGCTCAGCAGCAGATCCACGTCCGCGTCGCAGTCGAGATGCACGGTCACCCAGCGCGAGCCCGGCACCAGCCGTATCGCGGTGGAGGCTCCGAGGTCGGCGGAGAAGCGTCCCAGGGAGCGGTCGGTGAGATGGAGGTCGACGTCGTGGCCGGTGTGGAAGTGGACGATCTCGCCGTGCGAGGAGCGAAGCGCCTGGCCCGTACCACAGGTGGCCGGACCCGGAGAGAGGTCGGGCCAGACCGTGAGGCATTCCCGGGCGCGCTGGGCCGGAGTCATGGCTCCATGGTTGCTCTCCTACTCGTCATACACCAGAGGTTGAGCGCACCGTAACCCGGCCGTGAGCTTTCCCTCTCCTGGCGAATGGCCGGATCCGTACACAACGCACCTCGTCCCGGCGCCCTCTTCCCCGGTGTCAACCGTGGAAGAAAGGACGCGAAAAGGTGCGTACGAGACAAGCCGGACGAGTCGTTCTCGCCCTCGCCGTGGCGGGAGCGGTGCTGGCGCCGCCCGCTCTGGCCCAGGCGGCGGAGCCGCCCCGCGTCGATCTGCGGGCGGACGTGGACCGCGACGGGACGGCCGGCGTCACCGGCGTCACGGACGAGTCGGGGGAGGACACCTGGTCCGTCGGGCGGGGGGCGCTGTTCCTGCCCAACATCGACGACGACTCCCGGCGTTGCCGCCCTCCGGCCGCCGACACCCCCGACGCGGCGCTCGCCCGCTGCAACGACGCCGCCGACGGCAGGGTCAACGGCGCCGCGGACGCCGCCGATCTGGCCCGGGTACGGTCCGTGCCCGCCGCCGGCCTGTCCGACGACGCGACCGGCAGCGTCCAGGTGACGACCGGGGCCGGGCGGGTCAGGGTGTTCCTCAAGCGGGCCGACGCCTGGACGGCGGTGACCGGCGCGACCCGGCTGACCGCCCAGGAGCTGCGCGCGGGCGTGGAGTTCGGCGTCGAGGGCAGGGACGTGATCCGCGACAGCGGCGTCTGGGACGGGCGCGCGGTGATCCGGCTGACGGTCACCTCCGCGGCCGGCACCGCCGCCGACGACGTGACCCTGCGCGCGGCCCCGCTGCTCACCCACCACAACCTCCAGAACACCCAGCGGGTGCTGGTCACCGAAGTCCGCGGCAACGACCCCTACGCGCGCGGCCAGCAGCAGTTCGTCAAGGGGCTGTTGCGTCAGGTCCAGGCGGCCGGGGTGACCGCGCCCGTCGTCAAGTTCCGCCAGTACGGCGACGTATGGGCGCAGGACTTCGTGGAACCGGCGTACGTCGGGATGACCGGGGCCGGCGGGCGCCCGCAGACGATACGGGTGATGCTGCGCTCGGCGCAGGCCCGCCCGGCCGGGCGGGAGCTCTACACCAGGCTGCGCGGCCCCGGCATCGGCGTCGTGCAGGCGCGCGGGCGCGAGACGCGGGGCTGGGAGACGCTGAACTCCTTCGGCAACCTGGAGACCATCCCGCCGTACACGGCCCAGGGCGGCCGCTCCTACCCGGCCGGCCGGATCATCATGGGCAGGCGCGAGAGCGGCGGCGCGCGGCCCTCGCGGGAGATCCGCGCGCTGCTGCGCTCCCAGGGGCTGCAGAACCCGCTGCTGCTGGACACCTCCTGGCTGCACGTCGGGCACGTCGACGAGTTCGTGCAGTTCCTGCCCGCCGACACCCCGCGCGGCTGGCGGATCGGGATCGCCGACCCGCAGGCCGGTCTCGACCTGCTGCGCATGGCCCAGAGGGAGGGGCACGGCGGGACGCGGATGTTCTCGGTGAAGGCCGCCGACGGCATGCTGCCGCCCCAGGAGACCATCGCGCAGGCCCTCGCCTCCCGGCACCTGGTGTCCGACAACACCATGGCCGCCGAGCGCATCCGGGCCAACCTCGACGTCCTCAAGCGGGAGACCGGTGTCACCGACGCCGAGATCGTCCGCGTGCCCGCCCTCTACACCCGGGGCATCGAGTCCGACGCGAGCGGCACCCGCATGCCCCTGCTGCGGCGCGTCGGCGGCACCCTCGACGGGATGCGGGACCACGGCCAGCAGGGACTCCTCGCCCGCGACGGGGCGGCCGCCGTGCCGACCGTCACGACCAGCGCCTACGTCCCCGGCGCCGTCAACGGCATCCTGCTCGCACGCGACCGCTACCTCGCCCCGCGCCAGTGGGGCCCGGTCATCGGCGGCAAGGACGTCTTCACCGCGGCCGTGACCGCCGCCTACCGCAAGGCGGGCATCAAGGTCTCCTACATCGACGACTGGTACACGTACCACCTCGGCATGGGCGAGGTGCATTGCGGCACCAACACCCTGCGGGACACCTCGGCGCCGTGGTGGGGCGCTCCGGCCGCCCGCTGATCCGGGCCGCCCACTCTCCGCGGGCCTTTGCCGTCTCTTTACAACCCGGCAGGGGCCCGCGTCGTCTCTCCGCTCGATCCGTCACCGAGGTCACCGACGAAAGAGAGCGAAGCGATGCGACGAACCGTGCCGGGTGCCCTGGCCGTGGCCTGTGCCGCCGTGCTGGCGGGAGGCGGCGCCGCCTTCGCGGACAGCACCCCGTCCCCGGTGCCCACCCCGCCGCCGAGCGAGAGCGCCGACGGCGGCGGGAGCGGCAGCGGCATGCCGAGCGCCCAGCCCACCGCGATGCCCTCGCCCAGCGAGAGCACCGTGCCCTCCGCCGCGCCCTCCCCGGTGCCGACCGGGGCGCCGGGCGGCGGTCAGGTGTCCGTCGTGCCGAGCGGGGCGCCCGACACCGGAGAGGTCTCCACGGCCGGTTCGAACGGCGGCGGCATGGCCGCGGGCGCCGGCGCGGCGGTGCTCGTCGCGGGCGGCGCGGTCACCTTCGTCGTACGGCGCCGGCGGGCGACCGGGGCGTGAACCGGCTCGTCCGGGGCGTGAACCGGCTCGTCCGGGGTGTGTTGACCGCCGCAGCCGCGACCGCGCTGCTCGCGGGCTGCGGGGGCGGCGGCGCGGAACCCGGTGGCGCGGGGACCACGGCAGCGTCGAAGGCCACGGCCGGGTCCGACGCCACGGCCGGGTCCGACGCCGCGGCCGGGTCCGACGCCGCGGCCGGGTCGGGGGGCACGGCCGCCGCACGGCCGCTGGAGCGCTCGGAGCCGGTGCGGCTGCGCATCCCGGCCGCCGACGTCGACACCCCGGTCATGGGCCTCGGGCTGGCCGCGGACGGCGGTGTGCAGGTGCCGCCGGTGACCGAGCACGACCGCGCGGGCTGGTACCGGCACTCGCCGACGCCCGGCCGCAAAGGCCCGTCGGTCCTGCTCGGCCATGTCACCGTCGGCCCGTACGGCGACGGCGTCTTCCGCCACCTGGACCGGCTGCGGCCCGGCGACCGGATCGAGGTGACGCCGGCGAACGGCCGTACGGCGGTGTTCGCGGTCAGCGCGGTACGCACCGTCCGCAAGGCGGAGTTCCCCGTGCGGGACGTCTACGGCGACACGGCCCGCCCCGAGCTGCGGCTGATCACCTGCGGCGGCCCGCGCAGCGGCGGCGAGTACCGGGACAACGTGATCGCCTTCGCGACCCTGACGTCCGGCACCCCCTGACCCACCGCACCACCCCCACCGGCATCCTTCCCCCTGTGCCCTCACGACCCTGGAGAGCGTTGAAACGGTCCCGCGACGAGGCGGCGTCGGAGCTGTTCGCCGCCCTGTACCCGCGTCTCGCCGGCTGGTGCCGCCGTCTCGTCGACGACGACGGGACGGCACATGAGATCGCCTCGGAGGCGTTCACCCGGCTGTGGGCACGCTGGACGAAGGTCGACGAGCCGCGCGGTTTCCTCTACGTCACCGCGGCCAACCTCGTCCGGGACCACTGGCGCAAGCTGGAGCGCGAGCGCAGGGCCGTACGCCAGGTCACGCACGAGGCCGCGGTTGCGGGCCCGGTGGAACAGACCGACTCGTCCGTGCGCCTGCTGGTCCAGTCGCTGCCCGACCGGCTGCGCACCCCGATCCTGCTGCACTACTACGCTGACATGCCGATCCGGGAGGTGTCCGTGCTGACCGGGCGCAAGGAAGGAACCGTCAAGGCCGACCTGCACGCGGCCCGCGAACTGCTCCGCGTCCACCTGAGGAGAAGCCTTGACCACACGCTTTGACGGCGAGGAGGAGTCCGGCGGCCCGGACGACCCGCTCACCGTGCTGCTGGGCCCGCCCGCCGGTCATCTGGCCCCGCCCCCGGGCCACTTCGAGAAGGTCCGCCGCACGGCGTCCCGCCGCCGACTGCTGCGCACCTCGGCGGGCGCGGCCCTGACCTGCGCGGCCCTCGCCCTCGCCGCGCTGCCCCTGTACCTCACGGGCCCGGACACCCCGGCGCGCCCGGCTCCGCCCCTGGCCCCGCCCCCGGCGACCGGTGCGCCCGCCCCGTCGGCCAGTTCCCCGGCGCCGACGACCGGCCGCCCGTCCCCGGCCCCGTCCGCGCCGCCCTCGGAGCAGCCCACGGAGACCTCCCTGAGCCCCTCGGCGGGGCCGGGCGGGCAGGGCCCGGCGGAGAGCTCGACGGGCTCGGGCATGGTGAGCCCCTCGGCGCCGCTGCCCACGCCCACGCCCACGCCGACGGCCCCGACGCCGACCCCTACGTCGTCGCCGAGCACGTCCGCGTCACCGCGCTGACGGTCCGGGGCCGCGGCGCGTCCTCGCCGACGGGTCCGTCAGCCGAGGCAGAGCACCAGCACGCAGAGCTGTGAGGGCGAGGTGGAGGCCGGGGCCGGGGCGGCCGGGGCGCTGTCGTCCTCGGGTGCCGCGGGCGGGGTGGTGGGCGTGGCCGTCTGCTGCCCTGCGGGCGCGCTGCTCGCACGCTGCTCGGGGACGGTGACCACCACCGAGGGCTGTCCGGTGCTCTGCGGCCGCGGGGCGCTGGTGACCGACGGCCGGGGAGCCGCGACGGTGGCCTGCGGAGCGGACCGGGACGCCCTGTGCGGCGCGCTCGCCGTTACCTCGCGGCCGGCGTCGGGGGAGGCGGAGGGCCGGGGCGCGCGACGCGTGGCCGGTGGCACGGCGTCCGGCCCGGTGTTCTCCGGTGCCTGCGCCTCCACCTCGCCCATGGGGCGGTTGTCGGGCGCGGCGGCCGCCTCGACGCGGTCGGGCGCGTGGCGGTTCGCCGCGGAGAGCGTCAGCCCGCCCCCGACCAGCGCGACGGCCGTCGCGACCACCGCCCGGCGCTTGTTCTTCTTCCACCGGGCCAGTTGTCGCCGCCGCGCCGCGCGTCCCGGCCGCGACGACTCGGGGGCGGGGGCGGTGGTCTGCGGCGCCGGTTCCTCCTGCGGCGGTCGCATGGCCGCGGACGTATGCGCGATGGTGGCGGGCGGGGCTATGTCCGGCGCGTACGCGCCGCAACCAGGGCACACCAGGGCGCCGTTGAGGTGCCGTCGGCAGGTGGAGCAGTAGTCCATGGCGGTCTTCCTCGCACGGTGATCGACGGCCAGCCACGCTAACGAGCCTCTCCGTGCACTGTGTGCAGCCCGTGTGACACTCCTGCACGGATTCGCCCGCGCACCCTCCACACCAGCCCGCGCAGTTCCCCGCGCCCCTTTGAGAGTCCGGCCGCGGGCCGTCCGTGGCTGTTCGCGCAGTTCCCCGCGCCCCCAAGAGCCCGCGCAGTTCCCCGCGCCCCTTTGAGAGTTCGGCTGCGGGCCGTCCGTGGCTGTTCGCGCAGTTCCCCGCGCCCCCAAGAGCCTGCGCAGTTCCCCGCGCCCCTTTGAGAGTCCGGCCGCGGGCCGTCGGTGGCCGTTCGCGCAGTTCCCCGCGCCCCCAAGGGCCCGCGCAGTTCCCCGCGCCCCCAAGAGCCCGCGCAGTTCCCCGCGCCCCCAAGAGCCCGCGCAGTTCCCCGCGCCCCCAAAACGCTCCCGGGCCTCCTGGGCCCAGCCGGGGACCTCTCAAGGGGCGCGGGGAACTGCGCGAACAGGCATCGACGACCCGCACTCGCGGACGTGCACGAGCCAGGCACCCCCAAGGGGCGCGGGGAACTGCGCGAACGGGCGCCTACGACCCGCACTCGGACGCGTCCGTGCCGACCCTGATCGTCTTCGCAGTGGCCCCCTCCACACCGACGGAACGCTGCGTCTCCGCGGCGGGCGTCGGGCGTGCCGGGCGTTCGGTGCGCCGGGCCCTGCGGAGAGCGCGGGTTCAGCCCTTCTTTCCCGACCGGCGCGCAGGCAGCTTGCCCAGTTCCCACAGCAGCAGCAGCGCGAGCGCGGTCAGCACGGCCCAGCCGAACTGCCGCGCGTTGATCTCCGTCGTCCCCAGCATGCGGCGGAAGCCGTCCATCTGGGTCACCAGCACCGCCAGGACCAGCTGGGCGAGCGCCACCCAGTTCATCTGGCGGCTGTCGAACGTGGACGGCGTCAGCACGGACCGCGTCTCGCTGCGGCACTCGAACGCGGCCACGACCAGACAGAGCGCGAAGGCCGTGAACGCGATGGACTGGCCGGTCTCCGCGCTGTCGTAGAGCGACTCGCCGATCTTGATCAGCCCGAGCAGCCCGCAGGTGATCGCCAGCCCCCCGAGCCCGACCGTGACCAGCACCGGCCGGGTCAGCACCGACTCCCCGCGCGGCCGCGGCCTGCGGCGCATCAGCCCCGGGCTCTCCCGGTCGAAACCGAGCGCGAAGCCGAAGGAGGCGTTGACCACGAAGTGGATCCACAGCACCTGCGGCGGCGTGAAGGGCTCACCGCCGACGATGTTCAGGACGGTCGCGCCGAGGAACGTCAGCACGAAGGTGACCAGCAGGAGCAGCACGAACCGGATGTACTTCGTGAGGTTGTCGAAGATCGTCCGGCCCTGCTCCACGGCGTAGACGATGGTCGCGAAGTTGTCGTCGGACAGGATCATGCGGGCCGCGTTCTTCGCCACGTCCGTGCCGCTGCCCATCGCGATGCCGATGTCGGCGGCCTTGATGGCGGGCGCGTCGTTGACCCCGTCCCCAGTCATCGCCACGACCTCGCCCTTCTTCTTGAGCGTGTCGGCGAGCAGCACCTTGTGCTCCGGCGCGACCCGTCCCACCACCCCGATGCCGTCGATGCGCGCCAGCCGCTCCCGCTCGCTCATCGCCGCGAAGTCGGCGCCCAGCAGGGCCTCGCCGGGAATGCCGATCTGCCGGGCGATGGCCGCCCCGGTGGTGACGTCGTCGCCGGTGATCAGCCGCACCCTGATATGCGCCGACCGCGCGTCCGCCACCGCGGCCTTCGACTCCTCGCGCGGCGGATCGACCATGCCGACCAGGCTGGTCATCCGCAGCTCGGTCACGTACGAGAGCAGGTCGCCGTCCGGGTCGAAGGCGGCCGGGTCCAGATCCCGGGTGGCCGCGGCCATCACCCGGCGCCCCTCGCCGCCCATCCGCTCGGTCTGCGCCTCGGCCCGCTGCCGCAGCTCCGCGTCCCACGGGACGCTCTCACCGGCCGCGAGCGCGGTGGCCGCCCGCGCCATCACCGCCGGGGCCGCGCCCTTGACGAAGCACCGCACGACCGGCCGCCCGGAGCCGTCGGCCGCCGAGTGGAACGTGGCCATGAGCTTGTACTCGGGGTCGAACGGCAGCGTCGCGAGCCGGGGCAGACCTTCCCGGGTGGCGTCCGCGTCGAGCCCCGCCTTGTGGGCGAGCACCAGCAGCGCGCCCTCGGTGGGGTCGCCCACCACCTCGCCGTCCACCAGCTTCGCGTCACTGGCCACGACGTACGGCAGGATCGCGTCCTCGATGCCCGCGGAGGACCCCGCGGCGTGGTGGATCCGCCCCTGGAGCCCGTAGCCGGTGCCCGAGACCGTGTACCGGTCGGTGGGGCTGATCACCTCGACCGCGGTCATCTGGTTCATCGTCAGGGTGCCGGTCTTGTCCGAGTTGATCGCCGAGGTGAAGGCGAGGGTCTCGACCGACGGCAGTTCCTTGACGATGGCGTTGCGCTTCGCCAGGTTGAGGCTTCCGACGGACAGGATCGCCTGGGTCACGGTCGGCAGTGCCTCGGGGATCGCGGCGATGGCCAGCGAGACCGCGCTGACGAACAGCGCGTCCCAGGCCTCGCCCCGGCTGCGCCCCAGCGCGAACATCACGATCATGGTGAGGCCGGCCGCCCCGGTGATCCACAGTGTCAGCCGGTCGAGCTCCCTGGTGAGCGGCGGCACCTCCTTCTCGGTGGCCGCGAGCATGCCGGAGATCTTGCCGAGTTCGCTGTCCACGCCGATGGCGGTCACCACGAGCAGCCCGCTGCCATGCGTGACCGGGGTGTTCATGAACGCCATGCAGGTCTGGTCGCCCGGCGGCAGCGGCCGCCCGCCCGGCAGGGTGCCGGTGTCCTTCGCGGCGGGCACGCTCTCCCCGGTCAGCGTCGACTCGTCGATCTGCAGGGCGCTGGCCATGATGATCCGCCCGTCCGCCGGCACCTGGTCCCCGGCCGACAGGAGCACGATGTCACCGACGGCGAGGTCCTCCGCGGGGATCTCGGCCTCCGTGCCGTCCCTGCGCACCCGCGCGGTGGCCTTCAGCATCGACTGAAGGGCGTTCATCGCGCTCTCGGCCTTGCCCTCCTGACGCAGGCCCACGACCGCGTTCAGCAGGGTCAGCACGACGAGCAGGATGCCGGTGGTCCACTCCTGGATCACGAACGACACCACCGCCGCGACCACCAGGACGATCTGCATATAGCTGCGGTACTGGGCGAGGAACCGGCGCCAGGTCGGGGTCCGGGCCTCCTCGGGCAGCGCGTTGGGGCCGTGCGCGGCGAGGAGATCGGCCGCCCGCGCGGCGGTGAGACCGACCGCCGGATCGACGCCGAGGGCCGTCACGACCGCCTCGGGGGACCGCGCGTACCACTCGGCCTCCTGTGCCGCCCGCCCCCGATCTCCCACCGGATCCTGATGCACCGTCATCGCCGCCTCCGATCACCGCCGCCCGCCGGACGGGTCCTGGCGGTGCTTCTTCCGGCCCGCCGGGCGGGTCCTAGTGGCGCTTGTTCCCGCCCGCCGGTGCGTGCCGGGCCGCGTACGGGTCGGCCGGCTGACCCTCGGGAGCCTCCCGCTCCAGGTTCCGCTTGGCGACGAGCAGCTCCTTGCGAGCCGTCTTCGCCACCTTCGGGTACCGCGGGTCGATGTCCATCAGGGTGTGCGCGAGGACCGCCGCGGTGCAGATCCGGGCGAACCACTTGCGGTCCGCCGGCACCACGTACCAGGGCGCCCACTTCGTGCTCGTCGCCGAGAGCATCTCGGAGAACGCGTGCTGGTAGTCGTCCCAGTAGCCGCGCTCCCGGACGTCGGCCGCGGAGAACTTCCAGTTCTTCTCCGGCAGGTCGAGCCGCTTCAGGAAACGCGTGCGCTGCTCCTCCTTCGACAGGTTCAGGAAGATCTTCACCACCCTGAACCCGTTGTCCGTGAGATAGCGCTCCCAGTGGTTGATCTCCCGGTACCGCTGCTTCCAGAACTTCGCTCCCCGCGCGTGGCCGGGCAGTCGCTGCCGCACCAGCAGGTCGGGGTGCACGCGTACGACGAGCACCTCCTCGTAGTGCGAGCGGTTGAAGATGGCGATCTCGCCGCGCTCGGGCAGGCGCCGGGCGTAGCGCCACAGATAGTCGTGGTCCAGCTCCTCGGCGGACGGCACCTTGAAGCTACTCACCCGCACGCCCTGCGGATTGACCCCGCTCATCACATGCCGGATCGTCCCGTCCTTGCCTCCGGCGTCGAGCGCCTGCAGACACATCAGCACGCCGTACGTGTCCTGCGCGGCGAGCCGCTCCTGGTACTCCGCCAGCAGCTCGACGCCGCTGCGCAGCAGTTCGACGCCGTCCCGTTTGCGCAGCCCGCCCCTGTCCCGCGGATCGAAGTCACGCCCCAGCCGGACCGTCGACCCCGGGCGCACCCTCAACGGCTCGATGAACCGCGCGATCCGCTCAGCTCTCCTGTCCTCCATCACCGATCAGTTCCTCTCCGGCACGTCGTCCGTCCTTCGGGCCGCCTGGTGTCCCCCCGCTCCCGCGCAGCGTCCTGCGGACCCGCCGCTCCACCAGGATCGGCACGAAGGCCCTGATCCTGGCGGGCCGGAACGCGTCGTACGCCTCCCTGACCGCGGCCTCGATCACGCCCTCGTCGACCGCGGGCCAGCCGGCTTTGAGCGCCGTGACCAGCTCGCGCACGGCGAGGGCTTCGTCGGGTGGCACGGGGGAGGGGGAGGGAGCCGGGGCCGGGGAGGGGGGAGGCGGGGGAGTCAGGAGGGCCGGGGGGCGCGGTTGACCTGGCAGGTCGGGCAGGTCGGGCAGGTCGGGCAGGTCGGGTAGATCCGGCAGGTCCGGCAGGTCCGGCAGGCGGCCCGTTGGATGTGGATCCTGTGCGTGGAGGGGGGCGGGCAGCTCCCGCGCCCCCTCGTCGATCGTCTCGTCGGTGGTCATGGCCGCGCGGTCCCCGCGTCGACGTGCCGAAGCACCCGGCCCGCCCGGGGGGCCCGTTCTCGCGTTCCGCCGCTGACTGTCACGCATTTCATACGCCGACGGCCTCCAGCCCCGGGCAGCCTCACCGGCGCCGTCGCGGGCGAGCCGATGCCCACCCTCATTCTGGGATCGGCCGGACAAGATCGCCCCCCGGAGAGGGACCCGGACCTGCGGCGCCGCGGACGGCGACGCGCGAGGCCACGAGGCGGGCGGCGCGGCGGACGGCGACGCGCGGGGCCACGAGGCGGGCGGCGCGGCGGACGGCGACGCGCGGGGCCACGAGGCGGGCGGCGCGGCGGGCCGCGGGGAACCGACGTCCCGCGAGGCGGGCCGCGGGGAACCGACGGCGTTCACAAGCCCCTGCCGTATACGAGGCCGGAACCCGGACCGTAGTCTTTCCGTCTTGTTCCGATGAACTGCTGTTCATAGGAAAGAAAGCGGCTCCGCTCGAAAGGTGACGAGCAAAACCGCCCCCATATGACCCATATCTAACGAAGCAGCCAAAGTTGACACACATACCACCGCAGAACCTTTCGCGAATACCCCAGGCGCCCGCGCTCCCCGCATGGCGTCGACCGCGGACGCGGCTCTGGGTGGTGGTGGCTGTCACAGCCCTCGGATTTCTCCTCGCGCTGGAATTCACCGCGCGGCACTACGGCGTTCCGGGGCCCATCACCAATCAGGCACGTGAGGTGATATTCCGTCCTAAATCGGGCGGTCTGCTGTATGCCGCCATGGCGTTGATGATGGTGGTGCTCACCTGGCGGCAGCGGTTCATCGCGTTGGCCGCGGCGATCGGTGTCGACCTCGGCTTCCTTGCGGTCCGCTGGGGGGTCGACGCCAGGGCGACGGAGGGGCACCCCTTCGGCAACGGCGCGCTGTGGGTGATGCTGGGCGTCGCGGCCGTCGCCGTCACCCGCCGTACCGGCCGGGAACGGGCCCTGCTGCTGAAGGGCGTGGGGCTGGGGCTGCTCCTGATGGCCGGCCGCAAGACCGGCGACATCTGGCTGCTCATCACCTCGAAGACCCGCCCGATGGTGCTCGACCAGTACGTCGCGGCCGCCGATCAGGCCCTGGGCAACCCGTCATGGCTGGTGGGCCGCCTCGTCGAGGCCGCCGGCCCGATCGGCTTCAACGTCCTCGACTTCGTGTACGGCCAGCTGCCGGTGGCCGCGGTCGTCGCCGCGCTCTACCAACTGCGCCATGTGGCCGCCGAACGCCGCTTCCCGCGTCACCACCTGGTGCGCACCTTCCTGGTGATAGGACTCATCGGCCCGGCCTTCTACATGATCTACCCGGTGGTCGGCCCCCTCTTCGCCTACGGCACCGGCACCCAGCACTGGATGGATGTCAGCCTCTGGGCGCCGGAGATGCCGCCGACCGAGCCCTGGGCCGTGGCGACCGTCTGGCCCCAGACGTTCCCGTCGGTCGGCCTCCCGAGCCCCGTGCCCTTCGACGGGATCACCCCGCGCAACTGCATGCCCAGCCTGCACACGGCGTGGGCGACCGCGATCTTCATCCACTCTCGGAAGGGCCCGTGTCTCCTGCGCTACGCGGGAACGTTCTGGCTGATCGCCACGCTGGCCGCCACCCTCGGCTTCGGCTACCACTACGGCGCCGACCTCGTCGCCGGCGTGGTCTTCACCCTCACCGTCGAGGCGGCTCTGCGCACGTTCGACCGCGACTGGGACCGGGCGGGCGTCCGGCTGGTCGCCTACGGCACGGCGATCTTCACGGCCCTCCTGCTGTCCTACCGCTTCCTGTCCGTGCAGATGGCCCACCACCCGTGGCTGTTCGGCCCCCTGCTCATCCTGGCGATGACCTCGGTGATCTACGCGTACGTCCGGACGACCGCCCTGTGGGAACCGAAGCCCGCGCCGGCCGGCGCCCGGGCGCCGGAGCCGCAGCCCGAGCTGATCTGACCCGCCCCCAGGCGCCGGACCCCCCGAAGACCCCCAGGCCGACCGGCCTGGGGGTCTTCGTCGCACCGGGTGACGAGGGCGCGTCCCGCTCCCGCTCCCGCTCGCAGAAGCAGTCGGCCGGCTCGGCCACCGCCGCCTACCTGACGACCAGCGCCGCGATCCTCACCCTCCACCTGGCCCGGCCCACCCCCGACCGCCTGACCGAACAACTCGTCTACCTCGCCGCCTCCGCCCTCACCGCCTCCGCCCTCACCGGCACAGCCCGCTTCCTCCTCCTGCGCCTCTACGTCTTCGCCACGCACGGCGGCAGGACGACACACGCGCGGGGGCGGCGGGGCCGCCGGGAGGCTGCCGCCGGAGCGGACCCCGGCCGTCGTCAGCCGCGGTGGCTCCTCGGCGGCGGCTCCTCAGCGGACCGGGAAGCCGAAGGCGTAGCCCTGGTCCTTGAGCCAGGGCAGGACGCGGCGCAGGGCCTCGACCGTCTGGGAGCGGTCGCCTCCCGCGTCGTGGAAGAGGAGCGTCGGGCCGTTGGGCAGCTCGCGCTGGACGGTGGCGACGATGGCGTCCGCGCCCGGCCGCTCGAAGTCCTTGGTGTCCACGTTCCAGCCCAGCGGGCGCATGCCCCGGGAGGCGGCGAGCGTGCGGCTGTAGGGGGTGAAGGCCCCGCCGGGCGCCCGGTAGTACATCGGCCGTACGCCCCCGGACGCCTCGGTGATCATGCGTTCGGCGTCGAGTATCTGCTGCGACTGGTAGGCCTGGGACTGCTTGTCCATGGTGGTGTCGTGCGACACCGAGTGGTCGCAGAGCCGGTGCCCGGCCGCGACCACCTTCTTCACCAGGTCCGGGTGGGCCTGCGCCTGCGTCCCCACCATGCAGAACGTGGCCTTCACCCCGTACTCCCGCAGCACGTCGAGCACTTGAGGGGTCCAGACGGGGTCGGGGCCGTCGTCGATGGTGATGTTGACGCCGCGCGCCCCCTTGTCGGAGGAATGCGCGATGGTCACCGCGACCGGCTTGGCCTTGCTGCCCGGCGCGGGCGACGAGGCCGCCCCGGGCGACGAGCCGCCCACGTCACCGGCCTGCGCGGTCCACACAGAGGCGCCGACGGCGAGCATCGTCACCCCGAGCGCCGCCCCGACCACCTTGCCGTACCAGCCCCGCCCGCCGCCGTGCCGCGCCATGTCCGCCCCCGCCTTCGCCCAGTACCTCGCCGATGCCGGTCGCGTCGCGACCACCGGGTAGGACGAGGGCGGGAGGCCACGGGATGCGTCCGTTACCAATCACGGACGATCCCGGGGGAGTTCGCGGACAACTCAGGCGAGGTGTGCAGCTCCATGAGAGGAACCGCACTCCTCGCCGCGGCACGACTGACATGACCTACGCGGGATCCTGCGCGTCCTCGATGGGCAGGGTCTCGTCGTCCCCGAAGTCGGGGGCCTGGAAGGGGTTGGTCACCGGGGGCGGCGAGGCCGCGGTGGTGCCGCGGGGCTGCCCTTCCGGGGCGGAGAACAGCGATGTCGAATCGATGGGAGAGCTCTCTTTCGTTGCAGGCCCGTCAAGGGGCCTGGTGTGCCGTGACCGGGCACAGCGGTCCTACAGCTTGGTCATCTTTGCGTAGGGGCTCAGGATCCGCATTTGCGCCGAGCCGAAATCCACGTGCGCCGCGATCCCGTCCTCGATGCCGATCACTCGGCCGAGGCCGTACATGTCATGGGTGACCTGATCGCCCACAGCGAAGTGCTTGGGGGCCGGTACGACCGGGGCCTTGAAGGGGCTGGTGGGCAGATGACGCTTCGGCGCGGCAGGCTTTGTCATGGCTCAGTATGCGCCCATGTCTGTCCCGTTCGCTGTGGCCGTCGGCACAGATCCTTGCGGGAACGACCGCTTCACGCCGCTGACCTGGGGTTTGGCGATAAACAAAGAACCTCGGGCTACGACACCGATGCTGTCCTCACCCCTGCCGGCGGCACTTTTCCGGGCCGTACTCCCGTTCGGCAGCCACAGGCGTTCCGTATACGGCCGCCCGAGTGATCAGCCGGAGCCGGAACTGCCCGCCCCCTCGCTCGCGGCACGGCGGTACTCGGCGTTGATGCGCTGAGCCTCCTCGAGCTGGTCCTCAAGGATGACGATGCGGCAGGCGGCCTCGATCGGGGTGCCCCTGTCGACCAGCTCGCGGGCCCGGGCGGCGATCCGCAGCTGGTAGCGGGAATACCGGCGATGTCCTCCCTCCGAGCGGAGAGGAGTGATCAGCCGAGCCTCGCCGATGGCTCGGAGGAAGCCCGGGGTGGTGCCGAGCATCTCGGCTGCCCGGCCCATCGTGTATGCGGGGTAGTCGTCGTCGTCCAGACGATCATTAAGAGGATTGTCCGCTGTCATGTCACCTCGCTGTGCAAACGCGTCGAGGGGCCCTGGTGCCGTACGGCACCAGGGCCCCGAAGGAAATTCAACACCATCTGTCGGCCCTATTGCTGTGCCGACCTTCTGTTTCCGCTACCCGACCCGGCAGGCGGGGAAGCGGGGGATCGCAGCTGCGTGACCGGGGACCACCTTCCATTCCGGGGTCTTGCGGTACCCGGGCCGAGTGCTGATCGGACCGGGCGATCCTGATGGCGTCTGCTCCTCCGTTCCTCTCTGAACCAACCACTGGGGTGAACCGGTACTGCTGTCGGCAGCTCCTCGACGTGCGAGCCGCCCAGTGCGGCTCCCCGTCTCGTCACCGTTCTGGGAACACCTTGGCTTCGAGGCTTGAGAGCCGCACTGACCTGCGTACTTCCTCTTTCTGGCACCCGCCGGTTCATGTCCGGCGGGTCTCGTTCGACCGTGTCTACAAGAAGGAGCGTAGCCACGCCAGGATCGAATGTCTACTCTGCCAAGAGTAGATTTCACCTTCCTAGCGGAGGAAGAACCCTGCCACCTGCGGCAGTGGGCGATCAGTGAATAGGCTCTGCTGTCATGTCGAACCCTGATGAGCTGCTCGTCGCCATCTCCGCCGCGGTGGAGTCCGAGCCGAGCAACCAGATGGCGCTGACCGTGGTTGTCGGCGGTGCCGTCATCACCGGTCGTCTGGCCCCCGAGGCCGTGTGGAGGGAGCGGGTGGCGGAGGTCCTGCGGGACTCTGACCGTCTCGGCCCGTTCTCCGACGTCTTCGCCCGCGGGCCGGTGGAGAACCGGCCCGGTCACGGCGAGACGCCCACGCATCTGCACTTCCATCTCGCCCGGATCCTCCAGGGCAGCCTCGGGATCCCGGAGACGGGCGGCATGTACCGAGTCGCGATCAAGGACGTCGGCGCATGGACCGTGGGCGATCTCAGCTACTCCGACCGGTGAGACGCCATCTTCGCCCCGTGGCCCGGCCGCGAGTTTCCGAGCGGACGACGACATGACGGTGGGGGCCCTGCCGACCTGCGTCGGCAGGGCCCCCACCGGGATCCTGAGTGCGATTCTACGCGGTTCTACGCGGTTCTACGCGGTTCTACGCGGTTCTGCGCGGTCCTCATACCGCCATGTGCGGACCGCCCGGGGCGAGCGGATCAGTGAGAGAGGGCCGAGAGGGCGCGGACGCCCGGAACCCGGCCGTACTCGCCGGCGCCGCCTGGGCGGGCGCCGGGCGAGAACATCGTTCCGTCGAGGACGTCACGCAGACGGATCCGGTCCGTGTATGTGGAACTGTCACGGAGGACGGCGAGCCGGACCAGGGTGATCTGGCCCGTGCTCTGGTCGTCCCCGTCGCACACGGTCAGATACTCGACACGGGCACCGGCCATGACGGCCAGAGCCACCTCGACGGTCATGTCGTCGGATACCCGAGGCCCGTGCGCTTCGATGTCGTCGACCAGGGTCACGGGGGCGGGGTCCAGCGTGCGGGCCCGCGTCTGAGCTGACGTCAACGGTGTCTCCTTCGGTAAGGGCTGGTCGGCTTGGTGGCCATGGCGGCCCCAGGGAGACCATGGCGGCTCCAGGGAGGGCACGGCGGCTCCAGGGAGACCACGGCGGCTCCGGGGAGGGCACGGCGGCTCCAGGGGGCACGGTGGCCCCAGAGAGAGCACGGCGGCCCCAGGGAGAACGGTGGCCCCGAGAGCCGTACCGGAACTAGGCAGCCGACTCGTTCCCGGGCCGCCGCTGTGCCCCGCGGCGCACCCCCGCGCCGACGGGCCGGCCCTGGCCGCTGCGGCCCCGGCGGGCCCTGGACGCCGAAGACGCGCGGCGGGGGCGTTCCACGACCGGCGCGGTGATGAACACCGGGACGCCGGAGGGCGCCTGGGCGCCGGTGATGCGGCTCAACTCCGCCTCGCCCGAGCGGACCGGGGTGATGTGCGGGGTGATGCCGGCCGAGGCCATCAGACGGCTCATGCCGCGCCGCTGAGCGGGCGTCACGAGGGTGACGACGCTGCCGGACTCGCCCGCGCGGGCCGTACGCCCGCCACGGTGCAGGTAGTCCTTGTGGTCGCTGGGCGGATCCACGTTGACGACCAGGTCGAGGCTGTCGATGTGGATGCCCCGGGCCGCGACGTTGGTGGCCACCAGGACGGTGACGTGACCGTCCTTGAACTGCGCCAGGGTCCGGGTGCGCTGCGGCTGGGACCTGCCACCGTGCAGGGCCGCGGCGCGGACACCGCTGTTCAGCAGGTGCTCGGTCAGCCGGTCCACGGCGTGCTTGGTGTCCAGGAACATGATGACCCGGCCGTCCCGGGCCGCGATCTCGGTGGTCGTACGGTGCTTGTCCGCCTCGTGCACGTGGAGTACGTGATGCTCCATCGTGGTGACGGCACCGGCCGACGGGTCGACGGAGTGGACCACCGGGTCGGTCAGATAGCGGCGGACCAACAGGTCGACGTTGCGGTCCAGGGTGGCCGAGAAGAGCATCCGCTGGCCGTCGGGGCGCACCTGGTCGAGCAGGGCGGTGACCTGCGGCATGAAGCCCATGTCGGTCATCTGGTCGGCCTCGTCGAGAACCGTCGTGGCGACGTCGACGAGTCGGCAGGCGCCCCGGTCGATGAGGTCCTTGAGCCGACCGGGCGTCGCCACGACCACCTCCGCACCGGCGCGCAGCGCACCGGCCTGTCTGCCGATGGACATTCCGCCGACGACGGTGGCGAGCCGCACGCCCACTGAGCGGGCATAGGGCGCGAGCGCGTCGGTGACCTGCTGGGCCAGCTCACGGGTGGGGACGAGGACCAGGGCCAGTGGCCGGCGCGGCTCGGCGCGCCGGCCCGCCGTACGGGCCAGTACCGCGAGGCCGAAGGCGAGGGTCTTGCCCGACCCGGTGCGGCCGCGACCGAGTACGTCACGACCGGCCAGGGAGTTCGGCAGGGTGGCCGCCTGGATCGGGAACGGAACGGTCACGCCTTCATGGCCGAGTGTGGTCAGCAAGGGCGCCGGCATGGCGAGTTCGGCGAACGACTCGACGGCGGGCAACGCGGGCGTGACCGTCTTCGGCAGCGCGAACTCGCCCTGCGCGGCCCGTCGGTTTCCGTAACCCTCGGAACGGCGCGGTCCGCCGGAGCGGGCTGCTGCCGGTCCGCCGGAGCGGCCTGCGGCAGCACTTCCTCCGAAGCGGTCATATGTGCGAGCAGTGCGTGCGCGAGGGGCGCGTGCGCGGTTCATGCGGAACCTTCCTCGATGCGGGCACCTATCGAGGGATTTCCGCAGCAGAATGAGCGGCGCAGAGAATCGCGATAGCGAGCCGGAAATGACAGGGGGGAATCACCCTGAAAATAAAACCAGCTGGGGCCCGCACCCCAAGGTGCGGGCCCCAGCTGTGAAGTTTGCGTCAGTGCCGGTGCGTCAGGCCGGAACGATGTTCTCGGCCGTCGGGCCCTTCTGGCCCTGGGCGATGTCGAACGACACCTTCTGGCCTTCCAGCAGCTCGCGGAAGCCCTGGGTGGCGATGTTCGAGTAGTGGGCGAAGACGTCGGCGCCGCCGCCGTCCTGCTCGATGAAGCCGAAGCCCTTTTCCGCGTTGAACCACTTGACGGTGCCAGTAGCCATTTCATTCTCCTTCGGAGGCGTTTTCAGGAATGCGCCCTGTGCGGATTCCGTGTCGCCGTGATGATCGGCCGTCGGAAGAATCTTCTGGCAACCACACCTGCAACTGACGTCGACAGTAGCACGTCGGCATCGACCCTGCGTGGTAAACAATTCTGCGCTGAAGTGAGCCTCAGGAATATTTCTCCTGCGCCGCGTCGATTTCTCACTTCGCGACCACAGATATTCGTTTCCGGGGTGCGGTGTTGTCGCCGGGCGATTCCGGCTCACGGCGCTGTCACCTCCTTCGACGGTCCGTGCGCGGCCGCTGCCGTGCTCGGCGCACGAGAGGCCGACGAGCACGCCGAGACCCCGGAGGCGAGACGAAGCCCACACGGCGGCGCGCGCCGGGGCCACGACCCGCCCTTCGCCAGATCGAGCGGGCCGCGTCGGTTCCTGCGGTCGAGCGAGCCTTGACGAGATCACCACGGCATCACTTCCTGCCCGGTCAGAGACACAGAAGCAGCGACCAGGCCGAGGAACTCCTCGGGCCGCGCCTCACGGGATCCGGATCCGTGTGCAGGTCGGCCCGCGCTGGCTGCGTGATTCACACCGGTCGTCGGTTCCGTTACTCGCGTTGACGGCCGTGATGCTGAGGCCCCCCACCTGCGGTGAAAGCGCCATCGGCATGCTGACTCGCTGCTCGACCGTGCCCGTGTCGTCAGGTCTGAGCTCACTCGAGTAGTCGTCGACCGAGCCCCGGACGGGCGTGTCCAAGTCAGGCCCGGTGGCGGTCACGTACACCTGGATGGTCGCCCATGTCTCCACACCGTCGGCGTGCACGTGGAAGCTCAGTTGCAGATGGGACCGTGGGCCTTCGATCTTGACGTCGGTGATGTTGGGGCGTCCGTTCCCGTCGGCAGCCGTGGCCGCGCCGATCACCGCCACGCTGAGAGCCACCATGTAGAAGATCACGCCGAGGACGAGAACGCCGGTCTCCCACAGGTTGCCCCGCCGGGTGGGGTGGACGAGCAGGGCGACGATGCTGCAGACGATGGCGAGGATGGCGCAGAGCGAGGCCACGTAGATCGGCCATGACTTGTTGTTCAGGGCGACGAACACGACGTCGCTGGAGAGCCCGAGAGCCGTCATGATCCCGGCGACGGTGATCAGCGCACCGGCCAGGATCTTGGCGACGTCGTCCAGGCGTTTTCCGACTCTGGCCTGGATCTCGTCGGGCGTCGGCGCAGCCTGGTTGTCGTCACCCGTGTTCGGCACCCTCATTGCGGCCCTCCACGCCGTAGGCCCACGCGGGCAAGGCCATACACCGCTGGCCGCGCCCGACAGAGAAGCAACCCGGCTCGTGGCACCCGCCCGACCTGCTCGCCGGGCGGGTGGGTAAGCCTGCCGGCCCCAGTCCGGCCGTGGCCTGTGAGCAGGTTGCCGCAACCTATCGGCTGGTCGCCGTGACTGTGCCGCGGACACTCCCACGCCAGGGGTTCTTTGGTGGCGGTTGCAGTACCGACCCGCGGCTGAGCGGCGTCGAAGACCGGAGCACACACGTGGCCGGAGCACACACGTGGCCGGCCCCCGCTGTTTCCTCGTGGGGGGCCTGGGGCAGCTGGAAGAAGGCATCTCGCCCCCGGCCCCCGGGAATTGCCCCTGTCCAAGAACCGCACCAGAGACTTCGGCGGCGACGATGACCCCCTGCTGCCCCACACCGCCCTGACGCCTCCCGGCGGGCGCGAACGGGGCGAGGCCGGGATCCGGTCGAAAGGATCTCTTGATGGCCGAGTCAAGGGGCTGTGTCCGTCGCCGGTGCTGTCAGGCGTCGGTGCCGGCGGCCTCTTCGAGCAGGGCCAGGGCCTGGTTGTGGAACCGGCGTTCGGCATCGCGGCACGGGGCGTTGAAGAAGGCTTGTTGAGCTTCGGCAAGATCGCAGTTCAAGAGCCCCATGGTCACGAACACGGCTTCCACGCCGTGGCAGCCGTTGTCTTTGAGGAACTGCTGGAGTGTGTCCGTGTCGCCGGTCGTCTCCCAGACTGGCCGGGCGGTTTCCTGCATGGCTGCGATGCGCGCTGATCGTTCAGCCTCGAAGCTCACTGGACCCGCCTCTCTGGGATGGGTCCGCAGACTATCGCCGGTGGTGGGGGCGTTGGTCCACCGGCTACTCCTCGGGCTCCCAGGCGATCAGCTGCTCGAACACCTGCGGGTCGCCCTCGATCTTCAGGTCGCTCAGCGTGAGGCGGCCCCAGACGAAGAGGAGCAGCTGCTCGGCCGTGCCCCTGGCCGAAGCGGAGGCGGGCGCGGCGTCGTCCGTAAGGGGTGCGGGCCAGGCGCCGGTGCCGTCCAGCGCGAGGAGCCAGGAGCGGCCCTCGGTGGCGTGGTAGTGGATGGTGGCGGCCTCGTGCGGCCAGGCCGCCGGGGTGGAGTTGCAGGTGTCGAGAAACTCGGCCACGCCGTCGATCGCGACGTCCGCCGGCATCGGCTGCACGGCGCCTGCGGCGAGCTGGGCGTCGTAGGTGTGCACCAGCACCTCGTGCACCCGGCGCCGGGCAACGCCCCAGGCATTCGCCGGCGACACGCCGGCGCCCCACCACACCCAGCACTCGCGCTCCGGGCCGGCCTCGCGCAGCGCACTCAGCAGCAGCTCGTTCGACTCGGCGTACCAGGCCAGCAGCGCCTCGATCTCGCGCGGCAACTCCGCGGCATCCTTGGCCGGCGGAGCCTCGGCCGGACCCGCGGCGACGATCGCGGCCCACCAGCGCTGGCCCGTACCCAGGTGCTGCACCAGATCGAACAACGTCCACTCGGGGCAGGACGGCACCGGCGCGTCAAGGCTGGGCGCGGCGGCAACCGCACTCCGGAACTCGGCCGACCGCTCGTCGATCAGTTGCAGCAGGACGGAATACTCAAGACTCTCTGTCACATCGCTTGGCTATCACCCCAGCTCAGCCGACCGCACCCTATTTTCCAGGCCGTCAGCTGCGGGAGTGCGAGCACCTGCTAGAAAGCCTGGTCGTAGCCATATCCCCTTCCTGGCTGGCCCGTTGAACAAGTCGGGTGTCCGGGCCGTCCTCCTCCCCGCCTTCCTCCACAAAGAGGTGCGGCAGCACCTTCGCCTGGTTCGCTGAGAAGGCGCCCCGACGGGTTGGTCTTCGTGGGGGAGGAGGGTGCTCCCTTCCGGCGCACCTCGTTCGGCCGGAAGTAGCGTCGTGCTCGCGTTGCCGCCGGGCTCCCGGACGGCTTGCGGCGACCTCGTCCGCGCCGAGCGTGCGAAGCGCCACAAGGACAAGGATCACGGCCCCGCGCACCACAACGAGAAGCCCACGGGCAGCTGATCGCGCCCTTGTGGTGCGGAGGTGGTGCGCGCCCCGCCCACCGGTCCAGACAACAAAGAACCCCCGGGCCTCTGACCTGGGGGTTTCGCGTGGAGCGGGTGACGAGAATCGAACTCGCGCTCTCAGCTTGGGAAGCTGATGTTCTACCATTAAACTACACCCGCGCAGACGCCGACGTGATCGGTGTCGTAACGCTCGCTCACTCTACCCCATGCCAGGCCCCCGGCGTTCGAGCCGAGGGGCCTGAGTCGGTTTCAGGGACGCGATGTGGCTGCGGGGGGCGGGAGTTGGGGCGTACGGTGGGGGCGTGGGAGTGGGTCCGGGCGGGCCGGAGTGCCGCCTGGAGAGGCGTCCCTTTCATCCCGTAATGTGGCCTTCCGTCGTCACGGGATTTCAGCCGGAGTGACGCGGCTCTTGGGGAAGGGACTCTAGGACTTGATGGAAAGCACCCTCGTCCGCTGTGCCGATGGGCACGTCTTCAGCACCGCTTCGTTCCCGATGCAGCAGGCCGAGCGGCTCGGCCCCGGCCGGCTGGTGCGGTGTCCGCGCTGCGCCCGCCTGCGCAGCGTCGTACCGGTCACGCTCCAGAAGCGGTGACCGCCGGGCGCGGGTGACCGCCCGGCGCCGCGGTGTCGTTCCGGTCGCCCTTCCCGAGCGGTGACCGGCGCGTACCCGCGGTGATCGGCGGGCGCCGGCCGTCCGCATCCCCCGCGCGCGGAGTCGTCACGATTGTGGCGGGTCCGCGCGCCTTGCGTATCCTCGGGGCGTGCTTCTCTCAGACAAGGACATCCGGGCCGAGATCGACGCCGGGCGGGTACGGATCGATCCATACGACGAATCCATGGTGCAGCCGTCGAGTATCGACGTGCGGCTGGACCGGTACTTCCGGGTGTTCGAGAACCACCGGTACCCCCACATCGACCCCGCCATCGAGCAGGCCGACCTCACCCGGCTGGTCGAGCCCGAGGGGGACGAACCGTTCATCCTGCACCCGGGCGAGTTCGTGCTGGCCTCGACGTACGAGGTCATCACCCTGCCCGACGACCTCGCCTCCCGGCTGGAGGGGAAGTCCTCCCTGGGGCGGCTCGGGCTCGTCACCCACTCCACCGCCGGGTTCATCGACCCCGGCTTCAGCGGTCATGTCACCCTGGAACTGTCGAACCTCGCCACGCTCCCCATCAAGCTGTGGCCCGGGATGAAGATCGGCCAGCTGTGCATGTTCCGGCTCAGCTCACCGGCCGAGTCCCCCTACGGCAGTGAGCGGTACGGGTCCCGGTACCAGGGGCAGCGCGGACCGACCGCCTCCCGCTCCTTCCTCAATTTCCACAGGACCCAGGTATGAGCGGCGTCCGGGAGAACCTGACGAACGAACGCTTCGGCGCGGCCGTCCGTGAGCTGGCGCAGACCATCGCCGACGACGGCTACAAGCCCGACGTCGTGCTCTCCATCGCCCGCGGCGGCGTCTGGAGTGTCGAACCCCCGGTCGTGCAGCGGGCCGGGCAGGTGCTCGACGCCTGAGGGCATTCGATCGCGTTCGAGCCCGCTCAGGGACACGAAAAAGGCCCCCGTCCCGGGGGCCTTTTCACGCCGTCGAGGACGGCGTCAGAACGTGCCCAGCTTCACGATCGACAGCAGGGCGACCAGCTGGATCGCGGAGGCGCCCAGCGCCTTCGGCCAGGGCAGGTCGTGGGAGCGGCTGACCATCATCGTCAGCAGGGCGCCGGCGGCGATCCAGGTGGCCCAGCCGACCACCTGGACGAAGGTCGCGTCGCCGCCCGCGAACATGGCGAGCACCAGACGCGGCGCGTCCGTGAGGGACATGACCAGCATGGAGAGGCCGACCGTCGGCTGCCACGCGCCGTCGCCGCCGAGCTGGCGGGCCAGGGTGTGGGTGACGACGCCCAGGACGAAGGAGCTGAGCACCATCGCCACCGCGGTCGTCAGGACGATCGGCACGGCGTTGGACAGCGTCGCGCTGATCGCGTCCTCGCGGGCCCCGTCGAAGCCGAAGACGGCGAGCAGGCCGTAGAGGAAGGTCACGACCAGGGCCGGGCCCCACACCGCGTAGTCACGCATCTGCAGGAAGGTCTGGCCGGGCGCGACGACGATGCCGCGCAGCAGGGCCTTCCAGGGCAGCCGCGGCCCGACCGGGCCGGCCGGGGGCGTGGCACCGGCGTGGTACGTCTCGCCCTGGCTGTAGTGCTCGTCGATCGAGAAGGCCTGGGTGTGGCCCGGGTTGTTCGCCGCGTACGGGTCGTGGGCGCCCTGACCGTACGGGTCCTGGCCGCCGCCGAAGTACTCCGGCTCGCCGTGGTTCCCCCAGTCGCCGCCCTGCCCGCCCGGCGGCTGCTGCCGCCTGGCCTGCGGGTACGGCTGCGGCGCCGAGGGGTAGCCGTACGACGGGCCGCCGCTCTGCGGGGCACCGCCGTACGACGGGCCCTGGGGCGCCTGCCGTCCGTACGGGGGGTGTTGCGGTCGCGCTTGCGGGGCGCGGTCGTCCCGGCCGCCGCGTCCGATCCTGAATCCAGCCACGCCTTCGAACGTACCTGGTCCCGCAGAGTGACGTGCCGGACCCGGCCCCACAGGCCCGGCTTTGCGGCCGAGCTGTGACATCCCCTACGGCTGTCCCGTACGGGACGGGGACCAGGTCGGCGCCCCGTCCCCTACGTATCCTCCGCGCAGCCCTCGCGCATCCCCCGCGCATCCCCCGCGCATCCCCTACGGGGCTCACCCGGCCGTGTCCCGGGCAGTCCCCCTGGTCCTCTCCCGGCAGCCCTCTCCCGGTCCTCTGCCGGTCCTCTGCCGGTCCTCTCCTGCGACCGCTCAGTCCGCGAAGTTCGCGCCGAACGCGGGCACGCCCGCCGTCGAGACGCCCGCCGCGTAGGGCGTGATGACACGCGAGCCGGAGGCGGTGATCTTCGTGCCGCCGGAGCGCAGGTAGGTGACCGTGCCGTCGCCCGCGTTCTCGGCGGAGCCGACGATCAGGTCGGCGCGGCCGTCGCCGGTGACGTCGTCGAGCTTGACGTCGTAGCCGAACATGTCCTTGTCCTCGTTGGTGCCGGGCACGCCCGCGGTGTCCTGGGAGAAGACCTGGCCGCCGGAGGTGACGTTCAGACCGGACCGGGAGCCGTACAGGACGGTGACGACGCCGGTGTCCGCGTCGTCGCCGACGCTCTCGCCCGCCGCGCCGACGGCCAGGTCGAGGAACCCGTCGCCGTTGATGTCGCCGAGGTCGAGCTCGAAGCCGAACCAGTCGGTGTTCTCGGCGGTGCCGGGGACGTTGCCGGTGTCCTGGGTGATGCCGACGACGGAGGCCGGGCCGGAGGCCGAGCCGTAGGTGATCCAGACCTTGCCGCCCTTGGCGGAGTACGGGATCGGCGTGCCGTCCTGCTCGGTCGTGTCGGCGTCCCAGCCGCTGACGATGTCGCCGTAGCCGTCGCCGTTGATGTCGCCGATGCCGGTGATCACGCCGGGCTTGAGGGACTTGGCGGCGGAGACGCTGAGGCCGTTCGCGGTGCCGGGGACGTAGTAGTTGTGGTTCCAGCCGGCCTGGGACGTGGTCTCGTAGCCGTCGACGATCAGGTCGGTGCGCTTGTCGCCGTTGACGTCGCCCGCGGTGAGGTTGATCGGGCCGCGGGCCGTGCCGCCGGACCTGACCGGGGCCTTGAAGGTGGTGCGGGCGCGGCCGGCGGCGCCGGAGGCGGTGATGCCGCCCTTGTAGACGTAGACGGTGTTGGTGGTGTTGCCGACGGCCAGGTCGGCCTTGCCGTCGCCGTCGAAGTCGCCCGCGGCCAGGTTCTTGCCCCAGTTGTCGTGCGAGCCGGGGGCCGGGTCGGCGATCAGCACGCCGCGTCCGGTGATGCCGGAGGCCGAGCCCCACAGCACGGTCAGGGTGCCGCTGTCGGCGTCGCCGCGGACGTCGTCCCAGGGGGCGGAGACGGCGACGTCGTCGTAGCCGTCGCCGTTGAAGTCGGCGTAGGCGTGCTCGGAGCCGAAGCCGTCGTCGGTCTCGGCGGCGTCCGGGGTGCCGGTGGAGTTCTGGCTGATCAGCGACCGCTTGGTGGCGGACACCCCGCTGGCGGAGCCGTAGAGCACGGCGAACTGCCCGGCACGGACCTTGCCGCTGACGGTCGCGCCCCAGACGGAGAAGCCGACGTCGCCGAAGCCGTCGCCGTTGAAGTCGGCCTGCGGGACGTGAGCGGAGTCGGCGGCCGTGGCCGGGGCCGACGTGAACGCGAGGAGACCGCCCGTCAGCGCGGCCGCCGTGGCCGTCGCGAGGGTCAGTCGCAGATGCTGCTGCATGCGGAGCTCTCCTGCTGCATGCGCGGAGCCCGGTCGGGCGTCCGCGGACGATGGGGGTGGACCGGCCGGGCGCGCTCACCGTCGCCGGCGCGCGACCCGGGGTCGACGAACAGGAGACCTGTGTGGAGTCCTTCGGGTTGCGAGGGATTTCGGCCAGTCTGTGAGGCCGCCGCCGTGGCCGACGGGGCGCGCCTGCTCCGAGAACCGGTCCCTTCGGTCCGCCGGAGAACGCCCCCGCAGTCCCTTCGGTCCGCCGGAGAACGCCCCCGCAGTCCCTTCGGTCCGCCCAAGAACGCCCCCGCGGTCCCTCGGTCCGCCGGAGAACGCCCCCGCGGTCCCTCGGTCCGCCGGAAAACGCCCGCGCGGTCCCTCGGTCCCCCGGGAAACGCCCCCGCGGTCCCTCAGTCCGCCAGGAACTCCCCCGTCGAGAACGTCGCGGCCGGCGACTCGGCGATCACCGTGTCCTTCGCTCCCGGATACACCGCAACCCTGTCCTTCGTCTCCCCGAGATACGTCCGCACCACCAGGTCCGCCAGCCCGTCCCCGTCGAAGTCCGCCGCGGCCAGCACCCGCGAGGTGCCGCGCGCGGTGGGCTCGACGCGCACCAGGTCCTCGCCTGACGGTCCCTCCGTACGGCCGTGGAGGACACGGATGCCCGAGCCGCTGGAGACGAGCTCGCCCAGGCCGTCCCCGTCGAAGTCGGCGGTGTCCAGCAGGGAGCCGCCGACGGCGAGCGTGCCTCGGGCGGCGGCCGGGAGGTCGTAGCGCAGGGCGGTCTCGCCGATGCCGCCGACGGCCGCGTCCAGGTCCGCGCCGCGCCCGAAGCGGCCGAGGGCCACGTCGAGGCCCTCCGGCAGGAGCGTGCCGGGGCCCGCCGGGCCGGTGGGGCCGCCGAGCACGAGCGCGGCGGTGGCCCGGCCCTCGGCGGCCCGGACGATCAGGTCGTCGCTGCCGTCACGGTCGACGTCGGCGACCGGGCCGGTCGGCAGGTTGCCCGGCACGTGGACCGGCGCGCCGGCCGTGCGTGGGGCGCCCTGGCGGCTGAACGGGCCGCGCAGGAAGCTCAGTTGCCAGTCGGAGGCGTGCACGACCAGATCGGCCTTGTCGTCCCCGTCGAAGTCGCCGCACACCGGTTGGTCGGGCCAGTCGTTACCGGCCCGCGCGGCGGCGGGGATCACGAGCTTGACCGCCTTGCCGGTCAGGCCGCGCGGGGAGCCGAAGAGGATCTGGAGCGGGACGGGCGGCTGTCCCTGCCCGTCGAAGGGCGGGTCGGTGGACACCACGAGGTCGGTGAAACCGTCCGCGTCCAGGTCGCAGCTCGCCTCCGCGTCGAACACGGCCGGCAGCTCACCGTCCGTGGGGGCCGCGTTGCGGGCCGGGCTCAGCAGCTGTCGGGCGCCGGGGGTGAGTCCGTGCGGACCGCCGTAGACGATGCCGATCCCGGCGTCGTCGCTGTGCGCCTGCGCCTTGACCAGGTCGTTGAGGACGAGATCGCGGCGGCCGTCGCCGTTGAAGTCGTCCGGGACGTCGCTGCCCCTGCCGCCGGGAATCGGGAGCGGGGCGGGGGCCTGGGCGGCCTTCACCTCAGGACTCTTCTCCGGGCCCTTCGCGTCGTCGCCGGGCAGGGGCGGCCCGCAGGCGGCGAGGAGAACAAGACAGCCGACGGCCGCCAGACCCGTTCCGAGGGTGCGCATGCTCACCGTCCGTCTCGCCAGCCCCGTCGACAACGACTCAGTAGTGAAGCACGCGTTCAAAGGGGTGGACACCCCCGGGTCACCTCCGTGTCACCCCCGGGTCCATATGGACCGATTAGGGCCCGGGGGCGCCGCTCGCGGGGGAGCGGAAGGAGGCCCGGCGGGGCTCAGTCGTCGATCGCCGCCCCGTACCGCGCGTTCACGCCGGAGACCCCGAACGTGCCCAGCCCGTACGTCCACGATCCCGACGTCGTCAGCCCCGCGGACCCGGCGGAGAAGACCCACACGGCCCTGTCGGCGGTGTTCTCGCCGGGCGCGGCGGCCAGCAGGCCGAAGCGGCCGCCGTCGTTCCCGGCCCGCCCGCATGGCCCTGGCCTGCCCGCCCGGCCCTGCCTGGCCCGCCCGCACGGCCCCTGCCAGGCCCGCCGGCGCGACCGCCCGCACGGCCCTGCCAGGCCCGCCGGCCCTGCCCGGCGCGACCGCCCGCACGGCTACGGCCTGGCCTCGGCCCTGGTCCGGTCCGGGTCCGGTCCGGGTCCGGCCCTGGTCCGGTCCACGGGAAACGCCGACGCCCCCTGCCGGTGGGGCAGGGGGCGTCGGTGGCGCCTCGGGCGAGGGTCACTTCACCGGTTCGCGTTCGGGTGTGTGTTCCTCTTCGGTGGTGCCGGTGGGGTCGGTGGGGGTTGTGACGGAGTCCAGGAGGAGCTGGGCGACGTCGACGACCTGGATGGATTCCTTGGCCTTGCCCTCGTTCTTCTT